>DUCC01000012.1 GCA_012959995.1 Acidimicrobiia bacterium | reverse complement strand
CACCGATAACCGCGGCGACGGAGCAGGTGAAATGGGCGACAACCTCCCCGCCATAAACCTCGGCACCGGACGCACCGCCACCCAAATCGTTGCCGGATTTTACCACACCTGTGCCTTACTCGATGACGCCACCATCAAATGCTGGGGCCTCAACAGTAACGGGCAACTCGGCTACGGCGGAGTTATGTTTGATTCTTTGGGAGACACCATCGACCTTTTGTGACCTTTAGTTTGATCCATAACCACCACTAGCCAGCTACAAAGGGCAACGCAGTAACGCCGACCAAGGGCTCGCCCCTAACGGAGTACAAAGTCTGCGTAGCCCGGCCCACTCTGTAGCACTCGCCGCTGAAAACGCACCGCAACTCACCTTTGAGGTGAAGTGCTTTGGACTCCGCCGGCCGGGGGGGGTACGCAGTCAACATTCTGGAATCTTTTCATTAAAATTATCCATGGACCAATAAAGCTTTTTACCGGTTTACAAGTCAAATATTTCTTTCTAATATGCCGATAACCAATTGATGCCAACGGAAGAACTTTATGACAACCCCAGGTAAAGACCACATCGGGTTTATCGGAACCGGCAACATGGGGCTCCCCATGGCTCTTCGACTTCTTGAAGCCGGCTACCCGCTCACCGTGTTCGACCTCAATGAGGAACCGCTGAAAGAACTTGCTCAAGCCGGTGCCATGGTGGCGACAAACGTACAAGAAGTTTCTACCGCTGCGGATCTCTTACTAACCTCACTGCCGCGGCCTGATCATGTGGAAAACGTAATGATTACCCAAGGGGCTCTTTCTGCCCTTCGGCCCGGTTCGCTTTGGGTGGACCTCACCACCAATCGGCGAGAATTCATTGAAGACCTCGCCCGCCAAGCCCCTGAAGGAGTAAGCGTTGCTGACTCACCAGTAACCGGCGCCGTAGACGGAGCCCGCAACGGGCGACTCACCCTTTTCATCGGCGGATCACCCGAGGTGCGCAAACGGGCCGTCAAAGTCCTCAGCCACCTCGGCCGAGTCATTGAATGCGGCGAACTAGGCACCGGCAACATCGTAAAACTGGTTACCAACCAGCTTTGGTTTATCGCCGCCGCGGCCCTCGGCGAAGGCTTCGCCTTGGGCATGGCCAACGGGGTAGCCCTTGATGTTCTCTACGATGCCATTACCGACTCTGTTGGCGACTCATTTGTGGCCCGCCACGATGCACCATCTATTTTCGCTGGTCACTACGACCCGTCGTTCACCTTGGACCTCTGCCTAAAAGACCTTGGCCTACTCGAAGAACTCTCTACTAAAGTCGGCACCGACTTACCCATGACCGAAACCGCCCACGCCACCTTTGCTCGGGCGGCCGAACGCTACGGCAGCGATGTTGGCGAACTCCACGTCGCAAAACGTATAGAAGACGACGCCCACCTGTCGTTTCGCCTCGACGGTGACTGGACACCCCCCTGGGAACAATAAGGAAACAACATGGATACCCAACGCATTGCTCACCTCATAGACCTTGAAAAACTTCCCCTCGACCGTTTAGATAGCGATGATTACGCCCAAGTGGTAGCGGCCGCTCAGGCCGAACTGGATGTCGATGGTTGCACCGTCATCAAAGGCTTTCTCCGTTCTGAAGCTCTGCCGCAACTCAGTAAAGAAATCACCACCATTCGCCCACAACTTCACGAATCGCTTATAGACATCAACCCTTATTTTTCCGAAGGTGATCCGTTGCTTCCTCACGATCACCCGGTCAATACCTTTATCGAACGGTCAGGAGGGTTTATTCCCCGTGATGCTTTCAACCCAACAAGCGATTTCGAAGCGGTTTATCAAAACCCGGCGTTCCTTTCGTTTTTAAGCGACTGCCTAAACGTGCCCGAGGTGCATTGCTTTGCCGACCCGTTGGCCGGCCTCACCATCAACGTCTTAGGCCCCGGGCAACAGTTTGCTTGGCACTTTGACACCAACGATTTTGCCGTGACCTGTCTTATTGATGGGGCCGAAGAAGGTGGCTTGTTTGAATATTCGCCGGGAATACGCGGCGACAGAACCGAAAACTTTGCTGGCATGGCCGAGGTTTTGGCTGATCGCCCAGCAGGCCGAGCCAGCGTGAAAACCCTTGAACTCCACCCGGGAGACTTACAAATCTTTCGGGGACGCAACTCAGTGCACCGGGTAACCCGAGTGGGCGTTGAATCCACAACAAGAAATACGGCCGTTTTTGCTTACACCGAAGAAGCAGGAGTCATTGGCCGCCTTGAACGTACCTACCAACTTTTTGGGCGGGTGCTTCCCGCGCACCAAGAAGCCGAGCGGCAACGAGTACGCAGCGACGACCTAAAGGACTAGTCGCCTTTGCCGCCCGAAATAAGGCGCAAAGCTTGACGGGTATGTTCTGCGCTGAGGCTCTCGTGTGGGCCAGGGATTTCTTCCATAGGGCCCTCTTCAGCATCGAACTCCAACTTAAAAGACTTAGTCATCACGGCATGCATGGCGTAAGTACACACAATGTAAGAAAACTCCAATATTTCTTCATCGCTGAGATGTGCTTTAATTTCAGCAAAAAGTTCGTCAGATACCTCGCCGGCGTTGAGCGTTAAAGCATCGGTGTAAGCCAAGACCGCTTGTTGCGCCGCATCAAAACAATCGACGTCTTCCCAATGCGAGATAGCGCTGATTTGTTCCTCGCTAAAGCCCACCGTGCGACAAGACTTGCAGTGCTGCGAATACACAAAGCGGCTGCGGAGATTCCACCCCACTCGGGTTTGACCGAGTTCGCGCAGTTGCGGGTCAATCAAACGTTTCGACGACCGGTAAAGGGCGAAGCCCGCTACTGCATGGTCAAACACATCGGGGACCAAAGCAAAAGCCGGCCACCAATCACCGGGCGAACCGGTGTCGGTACCTGGTTCATCAACCGGGTCACGGTCACCAAAAAGCAGTTGAAAAACCGGTTCGGCGCCACAATGCAATTCGTTGCGGCGTACCAATCGCAAGCGAGACATCAGTTGGTCTCCTTTTGCGCCGGGAGTAAATCAAAACCACGTAGCCCAGCCATATCCATAGGGGCCACGAAGGTGGTGTGATCCGTGGTTTCGGTGCTGGTCACCCGAGCAGTGGCTTCTTCGGGGTCGGCGGCGAACCCCGTGGTGTCTCGACACATTTCGACCATGATGCCGTTGGGGTCCATGTAGTAAAGCGAGATACACCAGCCGTGGTCGAGTTCCATAAAAGGCACGATCCCCTCGTCGGTCATGCGCTGACGAACCGCTTCGGTGCTTTCCTCATCGGCCCCGAAGGCCACATGGTTTACCCAAACCGGTAAACCGTTGCCAGTGGAGATTTGCGTGGAATAGTCCGGAGCCTCACCCATGCCCGAGACCTCAAAAAAAGCGATGCAAGAGCCATCGCCGGTATCAAAAAATAGGTGCCTAAAAAAACCGTCACCCTGCTGCTTGACCTCGGTGTGCACCAAGGGCATACCCATAAGTTCAGCGTAAAAATGGCGGGTGGCTTCAGCATCACGGCAGGCGTATGCCACGTGATGAAAACCGGTGGTTCTCGGAGCACTCATACCGCATCTTGCCATGCGTGTCATCGGTCACACGAAGCGGGTGTAAAACAAAGCTAGGGCTGTGCGAGCTCTTTGAGTTGTTGCTGCAGATCTTCAAGTTGCGTGACAATATCTTCTTGAATCTGACCAGACACATCTTCGCTAATTTGCGTCACCGTTTCATCAATGCTGGCCTCTATTTCGAGAACCTGCTCATCGATACGCTCTTCAAGATCATCAACGATTTCTTCAACCCGGTCGCTGAGTTGATCAACCTCGTCGACCGCCCAACTGGCCGCCCGATACACAATAGTTGCCCCCACTACACCCACCAATAAAGAAACCAAACCCAACAACAACCCCGCTAAAGCTAGGCCTCGACTGGTTCGATCGCTTTGGCGGCCAATAAAGCCATACGACACCGCTAAGGCCCCCAAGGTAAATGCCACAGGAAACAAAATGGGTAACAAGCCGAAGCCGATGCCGCAAATTGCCAAAGTGAACGCCGCTACCGCAAAGCCTTGCCCGGGACGGTCGACCAGCACCACCTTTTCTGGCCCGCCACTTTGTAGTAACGAAGAAAGCTCTTCGGTGTCAATGATTTCCGTGGGCGGGTGGGGTTCCATAACTTGATAGTAGGGCTAAAACCACTCCACCGGCCGTCGCGAACGCTTTTTACAAATTCGTTGTCACACCTGGCGTGTACTCTTAAAAAGCAAACAAACCTTATTAAGAGGATGTGAGGGGCCCGGCCCGTTGACCGTCCGCCAACCGACCCAAAAGGGCACGGTGGTAACGCCGGCACAATGAGGAAAATATGAAAAAAGAAACAACTGCCCGACGCTCATTAAGCGTCTTAATTGACGAAATTTTAGAAACGGCCAGCCCGGGCCACGACGAGCTTGACCCCGTTTTGGAGTTGATGGCCACCGTAGATCAACTCCGCAACACGAGTTTTGCCTTCATGCCTACCATGACCATCGGCACCACCCGACTGCGCCGCCAAGGCCCCACCCGCGACCCCTTCGAAATTTTTGACACGTGGGTGGATCTACCCCACCTTTTCGAGCACCTTGACCACCCCGAAGACTTTGCCCCATGGGCGCGTTACCACCACCCCACCGTGCGCTTAATGCTGGCCCGATCACCACATTGCCCACCAGAATGGCTCGCTAAGTTAGCCCAAGAACCATGGGAAGAAATACGACTCGCCGTATTAGCCAACCAGCAAACAACCCAAGAAATCCGCCACTATTTTGCAGAAAATGAGCCCTTGGAATGGCTCAAAGAAGCGGCCACTGACCCCACTATTCCTCTCCAGGGCCGCTGCGCTTTAGACGGCAGAAAAATAAAGCGCCCTGATCGTTTTCTCACCTGCTCCATCGCTTGTTCTTACCAACAGGCAAACCAGCGCCTCGAATCAGGTCTTTACTGGGCCGCCTGCTTTGGAGGAGAGTTCACGTGGGAGGTATCGGCCAGCAAAAAGGCCAGCGGGGGAATCCCAGGCACCGGCCCCAAATGGCGTCTCGTTGGCATCTCCCCCGTTTATGGGTGGCTTCCCAAAGAGGTCTCGGAAGCCATGGATTTCCTCAACGATAAATACGAAACCCACATCGCTGACCCGATTGGAACGCTGCAAAAGCTCGTAACAGAGAAGAGTCTTAGTTACTCCGAGTTTTGCGCAAGCCTTTAGGCGGCAGTGACGATAGAACCAACAATCTTGTCGGTGTAACGCTGACCACGGTCATCGATCAAAGCAACAATTATGTCTGCCAAAGCAACCAACGAAAACAAAATGCCAAGAACGGGAATAGAACCAGCAAGACCAAGCACCCAAATGAGTCCAGCTCGTTGAAGGCCACGTTGGTTGCCTAACAGCTCGCCAGTCGAAGCATCAACAATTTTCAAACCCATAATCTGCTTACCTGGGGTGGTGCCCGTTTCGCCCATTCTCCAACCAAACAAGTACAAAGCGGCCGCTGAAGACAGTGCTAATGCCAGCAGCCAACCCAACGCAGCCGTAAGAACCATGGATAGCAAACCGACAGAAATCGCATCAATAATCACCGCAACAATGCGTTTACCAAGATCGGCTTTACCGTCTACTTCACCCATGGACTCGCTCATTTCGTTGTTCTCCTTGTTTGGAACTCTATTTATAGCAGATGGCGGCCTGAAGGGCAGGAACTATCTAACTCAGCACCGGGGTGTCGAGACCTTTGCCCTCAAGCACCACTTGCGTTGAAACAATCTTGTCGGTCAAACGCTGATTCTCATCGTCCCAAAGCGGCCAGAGAAGGTCAATAACCCAATACACGCCGACAAAAGAATTTATCAAATAAGGGAGCATCAAACGGCCCACCCCGGTGCCGCCACCGGGAACCTCCCCTGTTTTGATGCTGACCAAACGAATACCGGCGGCCCTTTTGCCGGGTGTGGTACCAGATTTTCCTTGGCGGTAACCAAAAAACCACCCTTGCCATAAAAGCCAAAACAAAAGACCGAGGGCAGAGAAAAAGATGGCCCACCCTTCCCCTGAAGTAATCGTGTTGTTATCTCGCTCAGCGATTGAAACGATGGCAAAAATAAGACCAATAGCCGGGACCGCCACTGCAGCCATGCCAATTACGAAGTCAATTAGCGCTGCTTTTACCCGTAGCCCGTAACGAGCCGGAGTTCCTGCCTGCTTTACTTCTTCGTCGGATTCACTTTCAAAATACGTCACGGGAACCTCCTGTTTGCTCTCCCCAGTAGATCATACTCCATCTGGGTTTTCTGCCCGGCCCCAGCAAATAGATCAAGGAAAAGACCCAGCCCACCCCCAGTATCCATGAAACAAGAACCACCGCAAACCACTTCCACTGCTTCTCTTTTGCCGACCTCTGCAAAGCAAAAAACGTCACCGAAAACACGGCGACGAACAGCCCGAAAAGGATAACCAAAATAACCATTTCGCTGTAGGTAAGAAAAGCCACCACCAAACTGCCCATAACACTCAACTCCTTAGGGTAAATAAATTCTGCTCCCAATTAGGAGACGGCCACTGCGACCTCTACCGTCAAGGGAGAACAACCAAGGGGAAGGAACTTCGTGACCGTAACTTACCGGGCCATTTGGCAAGAAAATCGATCTGACCTTGGAATCATCGCCACCAAAGTTTTTAACGACTGGATACAAGACCGTTACCCCAGCCTTGACTTGGCCACCGAATCTCTTACCTGCACCACCTCGGCCAGCCAAAAAATTACTGCAAGCGGCCGCACGGTCGTTGGCGCCAACGGTAACGCCGCCACCGAACTGTCTTTACGCGAAGAAGGGGTCGCCGACCGTTGGACCACCACCCTACGAGTAGCCACCGGACAAGAAAAATGGCTTTGGGCAGATGTAGAAATGGTCAGCAACGATCTTTGGGCACGTACCAACCCCTCGGGGCCATGGCTGGTACGAAGCCTGCTCCATGGCGCCAACCGCAACGGAGGCGACCCACGGTTAGGCGTGGTGCGGCTCAACGATGGACCCATCGCCGTACCGCCGCAACATATAAAAGGTGCGGTCGTCAACCTCATCATTAGCCCCCTAAGAGAATGCCCGGTGGTCGTTTTTGCCCACGATCGTCAAAACGGGCCCGCCGTCACCATGGAACGCGCCCAACGCACCGCCGATGCTCTCGCTGGCGTGGTGGTGGTACGCGTACTAAGTGACGGAAGCGAAGCGGTATTTAGCAACCAAATCGGCCACGAATACGGGCTCGAAGCAGGCGAAGCGCGCATCTACTTGCCCGGCAGCCACCCCCCAAACCAGCACCGCCGCCTAGACCGCGACCTGGTTGCCCAATCGCCGGAGTCGGCAGCAGAACAATTTGCTTTACTCCTCCAACCCGCTATGGCCAACCGGCGGCCCCCCGCCGCTTTTGACAGCGCCCTCAACTTGTTACGCAACAGCGGCAACCTCAACCAAGCCCAGTTGCTCAAACTGGCCGACGAAGAACTAGCCGAAAACCAACAGATCAATGAACGACTGCGCATCACTTTGGAACGCACCCAAAACGAAGTCATCGACAGCATCGCCGAACTTGAAGAACGGGACACCAAAATCGCCATCCAACTTCGGATGATCAACTCCTACCGGCGCAAACTCAACGAAATTTCAGAAGCCTCTTTACGCATCCCAGAAGAAGTCGCTTCGGTCGCCGAAGCAGTTACCGCGGCCCAACAACACCTCACCGGGTTAGCGGTTCCCGTCAACCTGGGTGGCGATATTGCGCAACTTGACCAAACCCTGACCAGTCGGACCTGGGGCAACACTATTTGGCGAGGCCTCCTAGCCCTCAACGCCTACGTCCTACAAAGCAACCGAAACCCGGGCGGATTTCGCGAATGGTGCAAAGACGGCGGCCCGCTGGTGTGGCCTCATAGCCCACAAAAATATTCGGCAAAAGAATCAGAACAAGTCCACCATCGAGACGATCTCTACCAGCACCGTGTTTTACCCGTTGATACCCGTGTCGACCCATCGGGCACCATCTTCATGGAAGCCCACCTCAAAATTGCCGGCGGCTTACTTGGCCCACGGCTTTACTTTTATGACGACACCAGCGGCCTCACCGGCAAAGTGCACGTCGGCTACATCGGCGCCCACCTGCCCACCGCACGCTTCGACTAGCCACTGCGTCATGTCGTCTCAGAGACGACATGACGGGGATTACTTGATGCGGATACCTGAAATGGCTCGACTGATCACCAGTTGCTGGATCTGCTCGGTGCCTTCAAAAATATCGTGGATCTTGGCATCTCGATGCCAGCGCTCTACCGGGTACTCCCGGGTATAGCCGTAACCACCCAAAATTTGAATAGCCCGCTCGGTCACCCAAGTAGCAGTACGGCCCGCTTTCATTTTGGCCATAGACCCTTCGGCGTTAACAAAAGCCCGCTGCTTACCCAACCAGGCGGCTTTCCAAACCAGCGCCCGAGACGCTTCGATCTCTGTAGCCATATCGGCCAACATGAAAGCAATACCTTGGTTTTCGATAATGGCTCGACCAAAAGCATGGCGCTCTTTGGCGTACTCCAACGAATATTCAAAAGCCGCCCGAGCCACCCCGATGGCCTGCGCACCCACTGCCGGGCGGGTGGCCTCAAAAGTTTGCATGGCGGCTTGCGAGTTGCCGGGCTTACCCTCTCGCACTCGAGCCAAACGCTCATCAAGTTTTTCTTTGCCACCCAACAAACACCGGCCCGGCACCCTTACTTCTTCCAGCACTACCTCAGCGGTGTGGCTGGCGCGAATCCCGTGCTTTTTATATTTTTGGCCTTGGCTTAAACCCGGCGTATTTGGCGGCACGATAAACGAAGCATGCCCCTTAGCGCGCAGCTCCGGGTCAACCACCGCTACCACCACATGAATGTTGGCAATCCCACCATTAGTGATCCACGCCTTGGTGCCGTTAAGCACCCACTCATCGGTGGCTTCGTCGTACACCGCACGAGTGCGATAAGCCGCCACATCCGAACCAGCATCTGGCTCACTGGCACAAAACGCACCAACTTTTACATCCTGCGCATCGCCGTAGCACTGCGGCACCCACTCCATAACTTGGTCACGAGTCGCCGAAGCAGCAATACCGGCAGCCGCCAAACCGCTGCCCATGATGGCCATGCCAATACCGGCATCACCCCAAAAAAGTTCTTCAATGGCCATCGGGGTGGTGATGCCCGTTTTGTCGTTCATCATCCCCTCAGCTAAAAACTCCCAGCCATACAAACCCACCTCGGCCGCCTGTTGCACTATGGGCCAAGGAAACTCTTCACGTTCATCCCATTCATGGGCCGCCGGGCGGATCACATCAACAGCAAACTCGTGGATCCAGTCACGCAACTGGGTTTGGTCATCGGACAATTTCATCGAAAATTCAGTCATGCCAAGACCCTACGACGCAGAATTGCTTTTTACTTCAGCAGGAACCAACCCCACGGCCACCACGGCCAACAAAGCGGCCACCCAATAAGGAGCCTCCGTTGAGGCTCGACTAAACAACACGCCAGCCAACAAGGGGCCCGCCACCCGCCCCAAAGCCCCCGCACTTTGTTGAACCCCCAGCGCAGCACCACGCCTGGTTTGCCCTACTGCGGTCACCGTGGCCGCCGACAATGACGGGTTGAAAAGCCCTTGACCTAAAACCAGCGCCACCAAAGCCAGCGTCAAGCCCACCCAAGCACCACCCATAGCCAGCAAAGCCATACCCATAGCCATCAACCCCAACGCCAGACGCAACACCGAAAAAGAATCCATGCGGGCATTTACGGGGCCCACCACTCGGGTTTGCACCAACACCAAACCCAAACCAATTAAAGCAAACAAGCCATAAACCGAAGGATCATCAAGTTGTGGGAAACGACGTTCCAGGAACAACGCAAAAGTCGCTTCAAACCCGGCGAAAGCCACCATGGCGATCAAAGCCAGCAGAGCCAAACGCCGCACCTGACCAGCAGAATCTTTTAGACCAGAAAAAAACTTTTGACTACTTTTAGCCGTAGCCACCGGCTTTTGGTTAGGGAGACGGACCAAAGCCACCAACGCATTGACCGCGGCCAACCCAGAAGCAATAAAAAACGGTAACTGTCGCCCCCCCAACGCAGCAAACGAACCCAACAATGGGCCGACCACAAACCCCACACCAAAAGCTGCCGCCAACAAACCCAACAACCGAGGGCGGTCTTGTGGCTCTGCCATGTCGGCCACCGCCGCTTGGCCCACCGCATACGACGAACCCGAAGCCCCATCAAGCAGACGGCCGGCGAACAACACCCACAGGACCCCAGCCAAACCCGTTACCAAACTGCCCAACGCTGAACCAATCAGTGCCGCGATAAGCACCGGTTTACGACCAATGCGGTCCGACAGACGACCCCACAGCGGTGCTGCCACCATTTGGGCCGCCGAAAAAGCCGCCAACAAAGCCGCCGCCAACAAAGGTGAAGCACCAAAATCTTCGGCGTAAAGCGGCAACACCGGAATAATAATGCCGAAACCCACCAAGTCCATAGCCACGGTGGTCCAGATAACACCGAAACCTGGCGGGCGTGAAGAAGAAGAAGGCATGGCACCGGAGGCTAGCCGCCGCTCCGGTAACCTCAAGGCTTCATGAACGATTACTTTCCTAACCCATCACGGCCCGCCACCGTCCCTCCCAAGCCAACCCTCGAAGGGATTGAGCAAGAATGGGACGTCGCCTGGGAAAACCAGGACACTTTTCGCTTTGACCGCAGCAAAACCAGAGCCCAAGTGTTCTCCATTGACACCCCGCCACCCACGGTCAGCGGTTCGCTCCACGTGGGCCATGTTTTTTCCTACACCCACACTGACACCATCGCCCGCTACCAACGCATGCAAGGCAAAGAAGTTTTTTACCCCATGGGGTGGGACGACAACGGCTTGCCCACCGAACGCCGGGTGCAAAACTATTTCGGCGTGCGCTGCGACCCCTCGTTGCCTTATGACCCAAATTTCACCCCTCCCGAAGATGCTGGCGACGCCAAAGTCATAAAAAAACGCCGAGACCACGACATCAGTCGACGCAACTTTGTTGAACTCTGCCACCTACTAACTCAAGAAGACGAAAAAGTCTTTGAATCTCTCTGGCGACAACTCGGGTTATCCATTGACTGGAACCTCACCTACGCCACCATTGATGACCGATGCCAACGCATGGCCCAACGAGCTTTTTTACGCAACCTTGAACGCGGCGAGGCCTACCAGATAGAAGCCCCTTCACTTTGGGACGTCACCTTCCGCACTGCGGTGGCGCAAGCCGAACTCGAAGACCGCCCCCGCCCCGGCGCCTACCACCAACTGCTCTTTCACCTGCCCGAAGGTACCCCCAGCCACCAGGGCCAACCCCACCTCCAAATTGCTACCACCCGGCCTGAACTCTTAGCGGCCTGCGTAGCCCTAGTGGCCCACCCAGACGATGAGCGTTACCAACCCCTGTTCGGCACCACGGTGACCACCCCAATATTTGGTGTTGACGTACCGGTCTTAGCCCACGAACTAGCCGACCCAGAAAAAGGCACCGGCATCGCCATGATCTGCACCTTTGGCGACACCACCGATGTGATCTGGTGGCGCGAACTCAACCTGCCGGTACGAGCGGTCATCAACCGGGACGGGCGCTTTTTAGCCGACCCACCACAAGGGGTCAAGAGCACGGAGGCACAAGAGGCGTACGCCCGACTGGCGGGCAAAACCGTGTTCTCGGCGCAAAAAGAAATGGTAGAAATGCTCACCGCTTCTGGTGAAATGGTTGGCGAACCGGAACCCATAGAGCACCCGGTGAAGTTCTTTGAAAAAGGCGACAAACCACTAGAGATCGTGACCAGTCGCCAGTGGTACATCCGCAACGGCGGCCGCGACACTGACCTGCGGCAAAAGTTAGTAAACCGGGGTGACGAGGTGACTTGGCACCCGGCCTACATGCAAACCCGCTACACCAACTGGGTAGATGGCCTTAACGGTGACTGGTTGATTAGCCGTCAACGCTTCTTCGGCGTGCCTCTGCCGCTGTGGTACCGCTTGGACGACCAAGGCGAACCGCTCTACGACCAAATCATTACCCCCGACCACGACACCTTGCCCATTGACCCTTCGTCGCTGGCTGCCCCCGGCTTTGATGAAAGCCAGCGCGGCCAACCCGGCGGTTTTGTGGGCGACCCCGACGTGATGGACACTTGGGCTACTTCTTCGCTGAGCCCACAAATTGTTTGTGGCTGGGGCGAAGACGACGACTTGTTTGCCCGCACCTACCCCATGGACTTACGGCCCCAAGCCCACGACATCATTCGCACCTGGCTGTTCTCGACCATGGTGCGCTCCCATTTTGAAGAAGACACCGCCCCTTGGCGTCACGCTTCGCTCAGCGGTTGGGTGCTCGACCCGGATCGTAAAAAAATGTCGAAATCCAAAGGCAACGTGGTGACCCCCATGGGTTTGCTAGAACAATACGGCTCAGATGCTGTCCGCTATTGGGCCGCCAACGGCCGCCCCGGCACCGACACCGCTTTTGACGACGGGCAGATGAAAGTCGGACGGCGTTTGTCAATCAAGATCCTTAACGCCAGTCGCTTTGTGCTGGGTTTTGGTGCCGACGACGACCAACCGCTGATTGTTGACCCGGCGGTCATCACCCATGCTTTAGACCAAGCCATGTTGGCTCGTTTGGCTGACCTTGTTGAAGAATCCACCACGGCTTTCGAGGCTTTCGATTACGCCCGGGCCTTGGAACGCACCGAAGCATTTTTCTGGTCTTTTACCGATGACTACTTGGAGTTAGTAAAGACCCGGGCCTACCAAGGCGAGCATGCTGATGCCGAATCGGCTCGCCATGCATTGCGTTTAATCCTGTCTACTTTGCTGCGTCTCTTTGCCCCTTTCCTGCCTTTCGTAACCGAAGAGGTGTGGTCTTGGTGGCAAGACGGTTCGGTGCATCGCCAGACTTGGCCCGCCAGCGAAGCTTTACGACCCATAACTGACGGCACCGACGCTGCGGTGGCTTTGGTGGCCGCCGAAGCACTAGCGGAAGTACGCAAACACAAGACCCTGGCCCAACGCTCTCTGGCCACCCCAGTGATCGCTTGCACCATCACCGTGCCTGCCGATCGTTTAGCGTTTCTAGAACAAGCCTTAGATGACGTTACCTTGGGGGCCCGAGCCACCAACATCACTTTGGTAACGGGCGACCAACTTTCAGCCCAAGTAGAACTCGAAGGCCTCGTTGAGTAGGCCGACGGAAACGTTCACCTTCTCCTAATATCTCGAAAGAGATCAACGAAGTATCCACCTACGGTGACCGTGGTCCACGAGACAAACAAAGTTATTGAACCCACGAGAACTGCCTCTTGATACACCGAAAACACGCCAAGCCCTGATTCTCGCTGAACAAATCTTCCCTCAACGAAAAGATAAAAAATGGTTGATAAAAACCACGGCACAAAAAATTTAACCCACGGCGGCCGTTGCCGTATCGTCCCCACCACCGCCACAAAAATAAGTCCCCCCATTAAGCCCTCCCACACCCCCATGGTTCGCGTAATCAACCGCCACTCTTCAATAGAGCGCTCCACCAACACCTTGGTAACCAAATAAATAGTTGAAGCCACCAACGAATAGACCAACGACTCGCCAACCAGTCGCCAACTCGCCTTACGGACCATTGTGATGAAAATCCACTGAATAACTTAGCGAAGCGGCGGTTACTGCCACGTTGTAAACCACCGCTTTTGCTAAACAATCTGGGAGGAAGGCCGCCCAAACACCGTTTAAACGGTCCCAACAAAGAAACCTGATGTCATCTTCCAAACGCTGATTAGAGGCAAAGATCGTCCCACTCCTCCAGGTATCTAAAGTGGGGTCAATAAACTCTTCAATCCCATAGAATTGCTTCCAGTTAAAGTCATGGCGCTCACAGGCTTTCCACACTGACACCACGCGAGATCCTGAAACTGCCCACCAAGAGATCGGGTAAGAAAACGTATCTGGCGAGTTGCTGCACCGATCAGATCGCCAATCAAAATACCAGTAAGGGTCTATCCAGTTGTTTCGGTGTGCCTGAAATCCGTAAACGTCTAGGGTGCTTCCATAGACCCCACCCACATATTTTGCTTCGTTATATTGATCAGCGCCGGAGGGTTCTTCACATGCCGTGGCCGCCAGCATGAAAGGCAAGCCAACAACTGCAACTTTCAATAATCGCACTACTTAGCGACCTCACTGGGCGATAAGCCAAACACCTCGGGGTGTTCTCTAATGAACTGATCAATACGCTCGTTGCGTTCATTTTCGTAATCTTCCATAGACCCGGCCTTTTCTGTTTCTTTTGTACAGGTCCGGTCGGTTTCTCGCAGTTTTTCATCCGCAGTATCGGCCACTACCGCTGGGTTTACCTCGGCGTAGCCGGCGGCATCCATGCATTCTGCATAAATTTCCATGGCCTTCATGAACACCACCAAATCTGCAGACGACATCTCTACCCCTTGCAGGACGGTGAGGTATTCATTCAAAACCTCCATCATCTCCGTGGGGTCGGAACCGCTTTCTAGCCCCACAAACGCTTCACGAGGGTCCACCAAAAGTTTGTCTCTGGTTTGCTCGAGCACCGTCCTTTGTTCGGCCTCAGACGAATCGCCCAAAAAAACAAACGCCCCCGCTACCACCAAACCTAAAGCAACAAAACCTAACAAACCCCGAGGAAAAACTTTCATTCCCCACCATAGCCCAACCTCTAAACGTCATCTCTGGTATCTCTTTAACGCCAACTAAGCAACCAGGAACTTTCTGGGCCACACTTGGGTCATGACCCACAACACTCCCCCTACCTTTGAACACCTCGCCGTTACCTGTGATGGACGCCGCGGCACCTTAACCCTGACCCGGCCCGACTCACTAAACAGCCTGACCAACGAGGTTATGGCCGAAATAATTGCCGCCGCCGACTGGTTTGACCACCAACCCAACCTGCGGGTAGTAGTCGTCTCTGGTGAGGGCCGGGCTTTTTGCTCTGGGTTTAACGTCACCGCTTTTTCTACCGACGAGCCCTCGCCCGCCGGAGGCCGGACACCCGCTGACACCGGCCGCCTGATGGCCGATGCTTTAGAACGCATGTCGCCGGTGCTTATTGCTCGCCTGCACGGCCATGTTGTAGGTGGCGGGCTCGTGCTGGCTGCCGCTTGCGACCTACGAGTTTGTGCTGACGACGTCCGTTTTTTGATCCCCGAAGTAGACCTCGGCATCCCCCTTGCTTGGGGCGGCATCCCAAGGCTGGTGCGAGAGATAGGCCCCGCCCTTACCAAAGAACTGGTCATGACCTGTCGACCATTTGACGCCGCCGAAGCCAAAGCGGCCGGGTTTTTAAACACCGTGGTGCCTGTTGAAGAACTTGACGACGCAGTTGAGAGCTTGGCCGAAGCTGTCGCTTCCCGACCTCGGGCCGCTGTGTTGGCCACCAAACGTCACACCAATGCGGTGACCGAACAAATGGTGGGCCTAAGTCGTTCCTGGTCAGACGCCGACGGTTTGGCCATCGCCCTCCGGGACCCCGAAAGTCGGGCCGCCCAAGAGGCTTACGTAGAGAAACTTAAAACCAAAAAACGGCCTTAGCTAGCACCCCAATGAAGACGGCGGGCGATGGAGAATGCCCGATACGAAAGAAATAGTTACCTCGGTGGGTTCTTCAGCAGACACCACCGAACCGGTGCCATCAACCAACATGGAATGCGCCCCCACACCGGGTGGCGGAAAAATCAAAGTCACCGGGCCGCCGCTCGCTAAGTTGCGTAGCGTGCCCCCGCCCGGGGTGCAGCGGATCTCCCGGCCCTCCATGGCCACCGGCACGTGCACCACCTTGGGGGTGCCGTCACTCCCTACCGTAATTAAAAAACAGTCGTTGCCGTAGTCGTCTAAACGAGCCGGAAGTTGTTCAATGGTCACAGGAATACTCATAGATAAAGTCTACAACATTGCTGTTTGCAAGTTTTTGGCCTAGATTTTCTTGCATGAACCAATTTAAAATAGGTGAGGCAGCCCAACTACTTGGGGTCAGCGCCGACACCATGCGCCGTTGGGTAGACAACGGCCGATGCAAAGCACAGCGTTCCGTTAGCGGACATCGCCTCGTTAACGGCCCCGACCTGGCCCGCTTAGCCCAAGAACTCGCCGAGGCGCCCGATGACGCCGACCGAACCATGTCGGCCCGCAACCGTTTTACCGGCCTAGTAACCAAAGTCACCAAAGACACCGTTATGGCTCAAGTAGAGATGCAAGCCGGCCCCCACCGAGTGGTATCGCTGATCTCCGCCGAAGCAGTAGACGCGCTCGGCTTGGCCCCTGGCGTTCTGGCAGTTGCCGTCATAAAAGCCACCAACGTGGTCATCGAACGCCCCTAATGCGCAATATTTTTCTCTTATTTCTGCTAGTCGCCGGGTGCGGCAGCAACCAAAGCGATGCCCTCACCGTCTTTTCGGCCTCTTCTTTAACCGACGTGGCCCCCGCCCTTCTCGCCCAATCCGACCAAGCCGGCACGCTGGTGTTTGGCGGCTCCAATCATCTGGCCGTCCAAATAGCCGACGGCGCACCCGCCGATGTGCTGCTTACCGCCGACCTTTCATTGCTGAGCCTCGATGCCGCAACCCACCACACCTCGGCCTTTGCCCAAAACCATCTGGTGTTAGCCGTGTCCATCGGAAACCCCTCCCACCTCACCGGACCGAAAGACCTTGCCCGCCCCGAATTAGCCATAGCCATCTGCGCAAAAGAAGTCCCCTGCGGAAAAGCCACCCTGGACCTCAACTACCCCATAGCGGTCGACACCTACGAAACCAGCGTGCGTTCCGTGGCCACCAAGTTGGCCATGGGAGAAGTGGACCTCGGCGTGGTTTACGCCACCGATACACAAGCCCAACCCAGCATCGAAACCCTCTGGCCCCTTGAAGCCACGTGCCCATGCGTCACCTACCACGCCATAGCGCTCACCGAACAAGGAGTACCTTTTGTAAAATCCTTGGGGAAAGAAAAGGCCCAAGCATTGCTAGCCAGTTACGGGTTTTCTCAGCCATGAAACGCTTCATGGTTTCTGTCGCAGGGCTCACCGTAGCTCTCCTTGCCCTCCCCTTGGTGGGGTTACTTCAGCGCATGCCGTGGTCGTCGCTGGGCAACCCGCTTACCAACCACGGCACGCTTGAAGCGCTAAAAGTTTCACTTACCGTCAGCCTGTTGGCCACCATCATGGTTTTTCTTCTCGGCACCCCGCTGGCCTGGGCCATAGCTCGAGTTTCGGTACCGGGTCGACGATTCATTCGAGCCCTCATCATGTTGCCCATGGTGCTGCCCCCTGTGGTGGGCGGCACCGCTCTGCTTTTTGCATTAGGGCGACAAGGGTTGGTTGGTCAATGGCTCAACCAGTGGTTCGGCATCACCTTGCCTTTCACCTTGGCCGGTGCGGTGGTAGCCGCCATTTTTGTGGCTTTGCCCTTCTACGTCATCGCCGTTGAAGGGGCGTTACAGTCGGCAGGCCAACACCTTGAAGATCTCGAAGACATGGCCGGCACCCTTGGGGCCAGCCCATGGAATGTTTTGCGCCGTATCACCTACCCCCAAGTATTGCCCGCCATGGGCGCTGGCCTCGCTTTAGCTTGGGCACGAGCTCTCGGCGAGTTTGGCGCCACCATTACTTTTGCTGGCAACCTTCCCGGCCGCACCCAAACCTTGCCTCTGGCCACCTTTTTAGCTTTAGAAAACAACCCCGAAGAGGCCCTTGTTTTAAGCCTGATTTTACTGGTGGCCTCCCTCGGGGTACTCATTGGTTTGCGCGATCGCTGGATGCCCTCCTCATGACCGCCCTCACTCTGGTCGGAGAAACCCGCATCGGCACCTTGGAATTAGCCGTTGACCTGCAAGTCGAAGCCGGAGAAACACTGGCCATCTTGGGGCCCAACGGAGTAGGAAAAACCAGCCTGCTTCGGGTAATAAGTGGGCTCTTGCCCCTCACTACAGGGGCCCTTTACCTGAACGATCAAGTGGCCGACCAACCAACAAGTAAAACTTTTTTACCCCCGCACCTTCGCTCTGTGGGGTGGGTACCTCAAGGTCGATTACTTTTCCCCCACCTTACCGTTGTCGAAAATATTGGCTTTAGCCCGCGGGCCACCCCCGCTCGGGTGGCGCAACTCATTGAGGCTCTCAGCCTCTCCGCATTGGCCGAACGTAAACCCGCAGCTTGTTCAGGCGGGCAAGCCCAACGAGTTGCCGTAGCCCGGGCCTTAGCCGCCGACCCTCGCATTTTGCTCCTCGATGAACCCTCCACCGCCTTAGACACTGAGTCGCAAGAACTCATCCACCACGTTCTTTCTTCTCTTGACCAGGTGGCGACTTTGCTGGTGACCCACAACCTTGACGAGGCAAACCGTCTCGCTGACTCCACCGCCACCTTTTCTAATGGGGTACTCAGCAAGTAGGTTTTACTTATGAGCCCCACCCATGCCCTCGATCTTTTTCGCCTCGACGACCGCGTGGTCATCATTACCGGGGCCAGTTCAGGGCTCGGCGAACGTTTCGCCCGAGTGGTGGCCGGGGTAGGCGCCAAAGTGGTGCTGGCCGCTCGCCGAGTGGACCGATTGGAGCACTTGGCCGCCGAACTCCCCGACGCCCTCGCCGTGCCCTGCGACTTGTCTGCCCCCGGTGCTCCACAAAACTTGATCGACGCCGCCTTGACCCACTACGGGCAGATCGATGTGGTGATCAACAACGCAGGTATCTCTCGAGTAGTACCAGCCCTCGATGATGACCTTGATGATTTTCGCCGAGAAATAGAAATTGACCTCATCGCCCCCTACGAGTTGGCTCGGCGAGCAGCTCGCTGGTGGGTTGACAACAACCACCCCGGAGCGATCATTAACTTGGGTTCCGTCCTTGGGTTAGTAGCCGGAGGAAAACTCCGGGTACCCGGTTACGCCGCCGCCAAAGGCGGGCTGCACCAACTGACCCGAGAACTCGCCGTGGAGTGGGCAAGAAAGAGCATCAGGGTCAACGCCCTCGCACCCGGATGGTTTGAAACCGAAATGAACTCTGACGACATGTTTCACTCCGATACAGGAAAAGCATATGTAGCGAGCGGCGCACCTATGGGGCGAGGAGGCCAAGCCCACGAACTCGACGGAGCACTACTGTTATTGGCCTCCGACGCCGGCTCCTACCTCACCGGGCAAATACTTACCGTTGACGGCGGATGGACCGCCGTTTAACCTCACCATGGTGTTCGACCGCCAACTGCTCAGCCATGATGCCCTCGGCCTCTCTGCGCTCGTTCGAAGCGGTGAGGTCACCCCAGAGGAACTCTTAGAGGCAACGACCGCCCGCGTTGAACGCCTCGACGGAATACTAAAAGCCGTCATAACCAGTTGCCCAGAGCGAGCCCTAAACCACATAAAACAAAGAAATCCTTCAACACCTTTCGCGGGCATACCCACCTTTCTAAAAGATCTCGTTGACCTTGAAGGGGTAAGGCGCACCGACGGTTCACGATCCATGCTGAACAACATCAGCACAGAATCAGCGGCCTGGGTTACCGCAGCCGAAGCAGCAGGACTCGTAATGGCCGGCAAAACCAATACCCCAGAATTCGCCTCTATGACCGTGACCGACAACGACGCATTCGGCGCCACCCTTAACCCATGGAACCCAAACCTCTCTGCAGGCGGATCCAGCGGAGGCGCAGCAGCGGCAGTGGCTGCTGGCTACACACCAATTGCGCACGGTACCGACGGTGGAGGATCAAACCGAATCCCCGCATCTTGGTGTGGCGTATTTGGGATGAAACCCAGCCGAAAACGTTTAGCTTCCGGCGAGTTAGACGGTTCTCACCCAGTATTTAAAACCCACTCAACCCTCAGTCGCACGGTGCGCGACAACGCTGCCGTGTTTCTTTCCACTCAAAACACCAGCCAAGGCCCGCAAAAAAACCCCTACCCGATCCTTAGCGCATTCAACCCACTTGGCGCCCGACCGCTACGCATCGCCTTCACCCTCGAAGACCCATTTGGCGACCAACCCGACCCAGCAATCCGAACCGCTTTAGAGAACACTGTCCAACTCTGTGAAGCCCTCGGCCACCAAGTAACCACGGTCAAACACCCAGTAGATGGCGAGAAATTTTTTGCTATGTACTCCGGAATATTCCTAAGCCGCACCACCGGATTAATCGAAATGATCGAACAAGCAAGCGGGCTTCCTATTGAAAAATCCGGCCTCCTCACCCGTTGCACCATTGACTTCGTACGCAGCGGCGATGCGCTTCCCCCTGGTGCTGCCCAAACAGCCGAAGCCGACCGAATTGTTTTAGAAACAACCATGGCCAAGTTCTTCACCGACCATGACGTTTGGCTAACCCCAGTCACCCCTCACCTACCAACGACTGCCACCGATTGGCTTTCCTCTCACCCCTTCGACGAGCAACGCACCCAATGGTCAATGGGGTCACTACCCATCGCCAACGCCATCGGAGGGCCAGCCATGTCGGTTCCCCTGTGGTGGGATGAAAACACCGACCTTCCCATAGGCTCCCACTTTTCAGCCGAACCAGGAGCCGACGAAATGCTCTACGCTCTCGCCTTTCAACTCGAAACAGCCCGACCGTGGGCCCACCGATGGGCTCCCACCTCAGCCAAATACCTTTAAGAGCTCTCGTCAACAATTACTGAACCGCAACCGGCTTGCGTTGCAGTTTAAAACAATGCTCACCCTGGGCTCGTTTCCCCGCCAGCATCGAGCGACCGGCGGAGAAAATCTAACTGAACCAGCAGCAAATTTTCGGCGACTTCTTCTTGCGGGGTCATGTGGGTAACCCCCGACAAGGGCAACACTTGATGCGGCCGGCCGGCAGCCAACAAGGCTTGCGAAAGTTTCAAAGTATGGGCCACCACCACATTGTCATCGGCCAAACCATGTATAAGTAGCAACGGGCGGGTCAGTTTGGCGGCTTCACGGCAAAGGTCGGTGCGTTCGTAATTTTCTGGCTCGCTATCGGGATGCCCTAAATATCGTTCGGTGTAGTGGGTGTCGTAAAGTCGCCAATCAGTAACCGGTGCTCCGGCTATCGCAACATGAAAAACATCTGGTCGGCGAAGGACCGCCAAGGCCGCTAAATAGCCGCCGAACGACCAGCCTCGTATCCCCACTCGGTGGAGGTCAAGTCGCTCATCTCGGTTCGCCAAGGCTTGCAGCGCATCCACTTGATCATCAAGCACCGGGCCCGCCAAATCGCCGCGCACTTCTCGCTCCCACTGTGGCCCTCGACCGGGGGTTCCTCGGCCATCGGCCACCACCACGGCAAACCCCTGGTCGGCAAACCACTGAGAAGTCAAAAACTGACCACGAGATCGTTGCACCCGTTGTGCATGGGGGCCACCGTAGGGGTCGAGAAGAACCGGCAATGGAGACCCGTCATGGTCGCCGGGGAACAACACTGCAGCATGAATGTTTCGTTCCCCCACTACATAAAAACTCGGGGCAGGTGACACCAATGGCTCTTCGGCAAAGGAGGCTACGGTGTGCCCGCTTACCCTCAAAGAAGAACCAGCAAGGCTCGTTTCATGCCGGGCTATTACTCCGCCGGCAGCCACCGCCCAACACACACCTTCAGTAACGGACACTGGCTCAACAGACCCGTCCTTACCCACGGTTACCACAGCAACATCCAGCGGATTAGTTGAGGACGCCACCATCAACCGGTTGTCTACCAGACCCAATACTTGGCGTATTTGCCGGCCGGGGGGCGACAAGGTTTGCCCGTCGACAACCAAGCACCGAGTGTCTTGACGATCTTCCACAGTGAGAAGAGACCCCTCCCACCAACGAGGTACCCCGGGAACCAACTCCACCCACTGTTCGTCGGTGACTCGGTATCGTTCCTCGGTTTCGCCGGTGCTGGGGTCCATCGTGAGCACTGCCATGGTGCGCTGATCACGGGTCTGCACGGCAAGCAATGGAAGACCATCGGTGTCCCAACGCACTGATGAAAGGTACTCAAACTCTTCGCTAGCCCAGTCAACATCTTTTCGGGTGCCGTCAAGCCTTACTACGGACAGGCCCACTTTGGCATTGGCGGTACCGGCGGCCGGGTAGCGCATGGGTTGCGGTGATTCATGGGGAGCCACCGGAGCAGAAACCCACCATTGTTCAACCGAAGCTTCTTCAACCCGAGTCACCAATAGCGACCCACCATCCGGTGCCCACCAATGCCCTCTGCTGCGGCCCATTTCCTCGGCGGCCACAAACTCTGCTGACCCCCAAGACACTGTTTCGGTCGTACCAGAAATCAAACCATGGTCACCGTTTGCACCGGTGATGCGTAAGCCTTGCCCAGACACATAGGCCACTGCGGTTCCATCAGGGCTAAGCCGTGGATCAAAAACTGGACCCCGTGTAGCGAGTTCCACCACTCGGGTTTCTTCAACATCAACGAGGAATACTCGTCCCGCTAAAGCAAAACATGCCCTGCTGGCATCGGGCAAAGCATCATAAGCCACAATGCCTTCACCCACTTCTCGAGCTCTTTCTCGACGAGCCGTCTCGGCCGCCGAATTAGCCCCCTCTTCTAAGAGTTTTGCGGGGTCAACCACCAAACGCTCTTCGCCGGTTTGTGGGTTCATTGACCATAAAGCATTTATCGGGTCGCCGCCTCCAGCGGACCGTAAAAATAAGACTCTTTTGCCAGTATTTCCCACGGTGACCGTGCGCGGCGCTCCGCAACTAAACCGACGAGTGCGAGCATGTTGTCGAGGAAAAGTATCCACAACCTATGGTGCCACATCTCTCACCCCCGCGCCATATGGGGTCTGGCCCAAGTGTCGCAAAATAAGGGTGGGCTAGACGGGCGGTAAAGGCGAGGGTATTATTCGCAACAATGAGAGAAGACTCGGGCACTAAAATACTGGCTGCGGTACATCGCTCAGTTGGCCACCCAGCCACTCTAGAAACGGTGAACCTGGCCAAACCAGAGGACAACGAAGTCCGGGTACTCGTCGATGCATGCGCTATTTGCCACTCTGACCTGATGTTCATTGATGGCGGATGGGTTACTGAATTTCCCACTGTTTTTGGTCACGAAATTGCTGGCCGAGTCGTCGAGACTGGCTCGTCGGTTACCGGCCTGACTGCCGGCACTCCGGTGGTGGTTTCACTCATCGCCACCTGCGGGCAATGCCTCCCCTGCCAGCAAGGCCACGATGTGGCCTGCGAAAACCCGCCCCCCAGCAATCCCCTCACCGACGCAAACAATCGCACCGTTACCAAGGGCCTCAACACCGGAGGATTCGCCGAACAAGTGGTCGTACACCGCTCCCAAGTAGTGGCCGTCCCACCCGAAATGCCCGCCACCTCAGCCTCGCTCCTCGGGTGCGGGGTGCTCACCGGAGTCGGGGCCGCTCGCAACACCGCAAACATCCAACCAGGAGAAACGGTAGCCGTAGTGGGCTGTGGCGGAGTCGGCATGGGGGTCATCCAAGGCGCCCAGTTAGCCGGAGCCACCGTCATCGTGGCCCTCGACCCCCAAGCAGACAAACGCTCCCTGGCTCTCACCATGGGAGCCACCCACACCGCCGACCCTCTAAACCAAGACCCGGCAGAAGCCATTAGCCAAGCCACCGGCGGACGCCTTGCCGACCATGTTCTTCTCGCCACCGCCGCCCCAACCGCCCTAAACAGCGCACTGGCTTTGCTGGCTCCCATGGGAGCGCTCACTCTGGTCGGTATGCCCGCCGACGGCGTGACCCTGACCATTGACCCCAGCGCCTTGGCCGGCTACAACCAACGCATCCTCGGCTCCAAAATGGGTACCGCTCGACTCAACCGAGACATCCCCGCCCTCGTAGCCGATTATTTTGCCGGCCACCTAAAACTTGACCAACTGGTGAGTTCTACCTACCCTCTAGAAGACCTAGAACAAGCACTGGACGAAGTACGCAGCGGTTCCGCCCTGCGCACGGTCATCGTGTTCAACCAACCCGAGGCATAACCCATGAAAATCACCGAAGTCGAAACCTTCGTGGTAGGCAACCCGCCACCCCGCCACGGCGGCCGCTACTTCATTTTTGTTACCTTGACCACCGACCAAGGGGTCAAAGGCGTCGGCGAAGCTTACGTAGCAACGGTTAACCCTCACCTGGTAGCCGACATGATCCAAGACGTAGCTCAACGCTGGCTAGTTGGCCACAGCCCATTCAACGTGGAATCTTTTTGGCGAAGGGCCTACACCAGCGGTTACAGCGGCCGCCCCGACCCCACCCTCTGCGGGGCAATCAGTGCCCTAGAAATAGCTTGCTGGGACATCATGGGTAAAGAAACCGGCCGCCCCGTTTACGACCTACTAGGCGGCCGAGTGCACGAAGGGTTGCGCTCCTACACCTACCTTTATCCGCCCAACGAAGACGCCTACGCCCCCAAAGACGGACCGAATCTTTACGTTGACCCAGCACAAGCAGCGGAACAAGCAATAGTTGAACTTGAGAAAGGTTTTACGGCAATCAAATTTGACCCCGCCGGCCCTTACACCGCTTTTGACGGCCGGCAACCTTCCCTTGAACGCATCGATTTGTCGGCCCGCTACACCGCAGCTCTGCGAGAAACAGTAGGCACCCGAGCCGACTTGTTGTTCGGCACCCACGGGCAGTTCACCCCCTCCGGAGCGCTCCGCCTCGCGCAGCGCCTCGAAGCCTACGACCCCTTATGGTTTGAAGAACCCGTCCCGCCCGACCATGTTGAAGGCATGGCTCAAGTAGCACGCGGCACCAGTATCCCAATAGCCACCGGCGAACGCCTGACCACCGTTACCGAGTTCGCGGCGGTACTCCAGGCTGGCGCAGCACAAATTTTGCAACCAAATTTGGGTCGCAGCGGCGGCATTTTGCAAGGCAAGAAGATTGCTTCGCTGGCCGAGGTTTATCAAGCCTCGTTAGCTCCTCACTGCTACTGCGGCCCGGTGGTAGCGGCGGCCAACATTGCTTTAGCGGCCTGTTCGCCGAACTTTTTAATCCTCGAATCCATCGGCACCTTTGACGGATTCCACGCCGAGTTATTAGAAACACCTATCCGGTGGGAAGAAGGCATGGTCATTCCGTCAAAAGAACCAGGCCTCGGGGTGACCTTGAACGAAGACGTGGCTCGAGCCAACCCATACAACGGACACGATTTACATCTTGAACCAGCTGTCGACCCTCCTCCCGTAACGGAAAATCTCTCCACCCCTTAGTTCCCGCATAGTGGGAACCAGTTGACAGATTCCCATACACCGGTAATCTTTGCAGATCATGACCGCCGTGCAAAGCGTCGAACGCTCCCTCCACCTGCTGCGAGAAATCGCCGAAGAACCGGGACGCCTCGTTGAACTCGCCGACCGCGTCAACCTGCCCACCAGCACCACAGCCCGACTACTGGCCACCCTCGAAACCAACAACGCCATAGAACGCAACAGCGACGGCGTTTACCGCATCGGTGGGCTCATAAAAACCATGGGACGCGTCGCCGAACCTGGAATCAACCTCGAAACAGCCGCCCAACCTCACCTCCTTGACCTCTCCAGCCAATTCGACGAAGCAGCCTGCATCGCCGTACTCATTGGCCGTAACACCGTCACCACCCAACAAGTAGATGCCCCCAAACCCGTCCAAGCAGAAGACTGGACCGGCACCCGAGTCCCCCTCCACGCTGGATCCGCCGGACTAGTCATCATGGCCACCTGGAACGACCAAGAAGTGGCCACCTACCTCCAAGGCAACCTCTCCACCCACACCGAACACACCGTCACCGACCCAGACACTTTACTCAAACGCATCCACCGCGTTCGCCGCATCGGTGCCGTCTGGACCCACAGCGAATACGTGCCCGGCCTCTCTAGCTGCGCCGCAGCAATCTGCGGCCCCAACGGCCGAGCTATCGGCTCCCTTTACGTTTATGGGCCAAGCTACCGTTACCCCCTTTCTGGAGAAGCCCGCACCGTGGCCACCACCATCCGCGACCGGGCCCGTCAAATATCAGCCAGCCTCACCCAACAACCAGAAATAGTAAAAAAAGCCTCATGACCGAACCCCGCCGTACCCGCCGAGGCGCTCGCAGCAGTCGTTCCAAAACCGTTGATATCCTGGCCAAACAGCCCCCCTTTGAACAACCACGCATGCGTTTCGACCCCCTGCGGGCCGTCTCCGAAGACGAACTCGAAGCAATTCACCAAGCCTCACTTCGGGTACTAGCCGAAACCGGTATTGACTTTTTAGACGAAACAGCCCGCCAACAACTCGCCGACGCCGGGGCCGAAATAGACGGCAACCGGGTCCGTTTCAGCCCTGAACTGGTCATGCAACTCATGACAACCGTGCCCGAACAGTTCACCCTGCACGGGATACGCCCCGAACGAAGCCTCCAGATGGGCGGCAACGCCATCGCCGTTACCTCAGTGGCCAGCCCCCCTTTTGTTACCGGCTTAGGGCGCGACCGGCGAGACGGCAACCGAGAGGACTACCGCAACCTGATCAAAATGAGTCAAGTCATGAACTGCATCCACACCTCGGCCGGCTACCCAGTGGAACCCATGGACCTCC
Source organism: Acidimicrobiia bacterium (assembly GCA_012959995.1). Classification (NCBI taxonomy): domain Bacteria; kingdom Bacillati; phylum Actinomycetota; class Acidimicrobiia; species Acidimicrobiia bacterium. The sequence continues at coordinate 96,549 of DUCC01000012.1, read as the reverse complement.
ACCCCTCAATACGGCACCTTCAAGCCACCCACGACATGATCACCCTTTCCGACAAGCCACCTTTCGTATACAGCATCAGCCGACCCCGCAACCAAGACGCCATCGAAATGACCCGCATCGCCCGCGGCATAGACCACGAAACCATCAACCAAGAAACCTCTATTCTCTCCGTCATCAACACCAGTACTCCCCTGCGCTACGACACGGTGATGCTGCACGGCATTCAAGAAATGTCGGCCCGCAACCAAGGGATCGTCATTACCCCCTTCACCCTGGCCGGGGCCATGGCCCCCATCACGGTGGCAGGCGCCCTCGTGCTCCAAAATGCCGAAGCCCTCGCCGGCATGGCCTACACCCAAGTCGTCAAACCGGGCGCACCGGTCATCTACGGAGGGTTCACCTCCAACGTTGACATGCGCTCCGGGGCCCCCGCTTTTGGCACCCCCGAATACTGGAAAGCCTGCCTAGTGGGCGGGCAACTCGCTCGGCGCTACAAAGTGCCCTACCGGTCATCAAACGTCAACGCCTCCAACAGCGTGGACGCACAATCAGCCTACGAAAGCGTGATCTCCCTATGGGGAGCCGTCATGGGCGGAGTCAACCTTTTACTCCACGGCGCAGGCTGGCTCGAAGGCGGCCTCTTAACCTCCTACGAAAAAATGGTTATCGACGGCGACATCCTCAACATGATTTCCGAAATGCTCAAACCCATCACCATCGATGACGCCACCCTGGCCGTAGAAGCAATCGCCGAGGTCGGGCCCGGTGGCCACTTCTTCGGCACCAGCCATACCCAAGAGCGCTACACCACCGAACACTTTCAACCCATGGTGTCCAGTTGGAAAAACTTCGAAAGTTGGGACGAAGACGGGCGCATCGAAGCCCCCGAGCGATCCACCAAAATCGCTCAACAAATGATCGACGCTCACCAAGAACCCCCCATGGAACCGCAAATACGAGCAGAACTCGACGAATTCGTAGAACGCCGAATCGCCGAAGGCGGCGTCGAAACCGATTACTAGCCCTCAATCAGCAAACAACTTTTATCTAAGCAAACGGAGAACGACATGAAAACCCATGCTCAAGCAGTAGTTATCGGCGGCGGCGTCGTCGGCGCCAGCATCCTCTACCACCTCACCAAAAACGGGTGGAACGACGTGGTGCTCGTAGAACGCAAAGAACTCACCGCTGGCTCCACCTGGCACGCCGCCGGTGGCATGCACACCCTCAACGGCAACCCCAACGTGGCCGCTCTACAGCGCTACACCGTGCAGTTATACAAAGAACTTGAAGAAATTTCTGGCGTGGACTGCGGCCTCCACCTCACCGGCGAAATGATGCTGGCCGACACCGAAGACCGCATGGACTGGCTCCGCATGACCCACGCTCGCGGCCAATACCTGGGTATGGAAACCGAAATCATCTCGGTTTCTGAAGCCAAAGAAATGCTGCCCATCATGGACGAAAAACACTTCGTAGGCGCCCTCTGGGACCCCGTGGGCGGCCACGTAGACCCCTCCGGCGTTACCTATGCCTACGCTAAAGCTGCCCAAATGGCCGGGGCAGAAATCTATCGCAACTGTTGGGCCCAAGACCTGGTGCAAAAAGCCGACGGCACCTGGGACGTAGTAACCGAAAAAGGCACCATCAATACCGAAAACATCGTCAACTGTGGCGGCCTGTGGGCCCGCGAAGTAGGCCGCATGTGCGGAATTGAGCTCCCAATTTTGGCTATGGAACACATGTACCTCCTCACCGAAGAGATCCCCGAAATCAAAGACTGGCTCGACGCTACCGGCGGCCACGGGCGCGGGGCTGTGGACTTCGGCGGCGAAATCTACCTCCGTGCCGAAGCCGGAGGCCTGCTGCTCGGCACCTACGAAAAAGCTTGCGTCCCTTGGTCAACCAAAGAAACCCCTTGGGACTTCGGGTCGCAACTCCTTACTCCCGACATCGAACGGCTCGCCCCCTCACTCAAAGTTGGCTTCGACCACTTCCCCATTTTTAACGACGTGGGCATCAAGCAAGTAATAAACGGCCCCTTTACTTTTGCCCCCGATGGCAACCCAGTTATCGGGCCGGTACGAGGGCAACGAGGCCACTGGGTCGCAGCCGGCATCATGGCTGGTCTAAGCCAAGGGGGCGGCGTTGGCCTGACCATGGCCAACTGGATGACCTCCGGCGACCCGGGCCACGACATTTGGGGCATGGACGTCGCTCGCTTTGGCGACTGGACCACCCCCGGATACACCCAAGCCAAAGTCATGGAAAACTACAGCAACCGTTTCCGCATTGCCTTCCCCAACGAAGAACTCCCCGCCGGGCGACCCTTGCATACCTCACCCATCTACGGCCGACTCAACGACGCCAACGCCGTATGGGGCGCCGGCTACGGGTTAGAAACCGCCTTGTGGTTCCAACGCCCTGGCGAAGAAGCGGTAGAAGACGTGACCTTCAAACGCTCCAACGCTTTCAAGGTCGTTGCTGAAGAAGTGTCCGCCGTACGCAACGGAGTGGGGCTCATCGAAACCACCGGGTTTGCCAAACATCAATTCAGCGGCCCCGGGGCACGAGAATTTCTTGACTACCTCATGAGCAACACCATCCCCAAAGCGGGGCGCATGGCCCTAACCCCCATGCTGAATCATCAAGGCAACTTGATCGGCGACTTCACCGTGGCCACCTTGGCCGACCCATTTGACGGTAGTGAAACCTTCACCGTGTTTGGCTCTGGCGTAGCCGAGGGCTACCACGAGCGCTGGTTTATTGAACACCTGCCCCAAGACCGGTCGGTCACCTACCGGGCACTGAGCCACGAAATGACCGGCCTTTCTATCGCCGGACCAAAGGCACGAGAAGTACTGGCCGCAGCATGCGACGATGACGTCTCTAACGAAGCATTCCGTTTCTTAGATTTCCGCCGCCTCAACATCGGCATGATCCCCACCATGACCGGCCGCATCACTTTCACTGGCGACTTGGGTTACGAAATCTGGGTTCCGGCCTCTTTGCAGGTGCAACTCTTTGACCTCCTTATGGAAGCGGGCGCTGCACACGGCATCAAGCCTTTTGGCCTTCATGCCTTGAACTCCATGCGTTTCGACAAAGGGTTCGGTTCCTGGGGCACCGAATTTCGCCCTGTTTACACCCCTTGGGAAGGCGGCTTAGGCCACTTCGTGAAACTCAACAAAGGAGATTTCATCGGCCGAGAAGCCGCTACACAAAGCCAAGAAAACCCGGCACGTCAACTCTCCACCTTCACCATTGAAGCAGTAAACGCCGATGCCTTAGGCGACGAACCGATCTGGCACAACGGCAAAGTTGTGGGCTGGCTTACCTCCGGGGCCTACTCGCATGGCTGCCAGGCTTCTATGGCTCTGGGTTATCTGCCTACAGAGCTCTGCCAAGAAACCGAAGGATTCGAAATTGAAGTACTGGGTGTCCGCCGCCCCGCTACTCGGTTGGACGAACCACTCTTTGACCCCTCTGGGTCACGCATGCGAGGCTAGTTTTGCCCGCCCCCCGCACCGCTGGCGCCCAAGCTCGTCTTCGCCAAATGCTTGACGACCCTGCCCATCAACGGGCCGGAGGCGAAGGACACCGGGTGGTTATGGGACCGGGAGAACCAGCCTTAAGTGAATGGTCCGCTGCGGGGCTCACCCTGCCCGACCTCACTGCGTTAAGGCACTACCGGTTGGCGCGTATCCGTGAACAACTGGTAGCCAACGACCTCGCGGGGGTGCTGCTTTTTGACCCCCTGAACCTGATGTACGCCACCGATGCACCAAACATGCAACTCTGGGTGGCCCATAATCAGGCCCGCTGGGCATATGTGGCTGCCGAAGGACCCATGGTGCTTTGGGAGTTCACGGACTGTGAGTTTCTCTCCGCCCATAACCCTTTGATCACTGAGGTGCGGCCCATTACTTCGTTTACTTATTTTTTAGCAGGGCAACGAGCTGAAGAACAAGCAAACCGCATGGCCGCCGAAATAGCCGACCTCGTACAAACCTACGGCGGAGGCAACAAGCGGTTGGCCGTCGATGTCACGCCTCCACTGGGTTCCGCAGCGCTCATAAACGCTGGCCTGACGTTGACCGATGGTATGCAAGTAATGGAACGAGCCCGAGCCATCAAAGGGCCGGACGAGCTCTTAGCCATGCGCTGCGCCATTGAAGCCACAAGGATCTCTTGTCAAAAAATGTTTGATGCTTTGCGTCCAGGTATTTCTGAACAGGAACTTTGGGCCGTGCTCTGGGCCGAAATGCTCACTCGGGGCGGTGAATGGATGGAGTGCCGACTTTTAGCAGCCGGGCCCCGCACCAACCCCTGGTTTCAAGAATGCTCCAGCCATGTCATCTCCGAGGGAGAACTCGTCGGCTTCGACACCGACCTCGTGGGCTCTTACGGCATGATGACCGACATTTCTCGTACTTGGCGATGCGGCGACGGCGACCCCACCCCACAACAAAACTTCGTCCACCAAATAGCCGTTGAGCAGATGGAACGCAACATCGAACTTCTTACCCCGGGGCGTTCCTTCTACGACCTAACCCACAAATCCTGGGTGCCTTCCACCGATGACTACCGCCACTATTCGGTGCTTTACCACGGGGTCGGGCAATGCGACGAATGGCCTTCCATAATGTTCCCCTCCAGTTGGGACCAGTTTGGCTACGACGGGGTGCTCGAACCCGGCATGGTGATGACCGTGGAATCCTATGTAGGGCCTTATGCCGGAGGCGAAGGTGTAAAACTAGAAAACCAAGTGTTGATCACCGAAACCGGTTACGAAAACCTCACTCCGTGGTCGTTAAGTTTGACGGAGTTTTGTTAACCGTTGACCGAAAACGATGAGTCGGGGTTGATCTCTCGGTTGCGAGAGAAAAAGCCCAAGTCCATTTCCAACCCGGTGTAGCGACCCTTTACTTTGAGCGGTTCAGCGTCATGGTCGTGCCCGGCTTCTACTGCCGTAATGAGTTCTGCCATACAGTGCCCGGCCACCCCAGCGTTTTTGTATTGGTTGCCACTGGTTCCGATAGCAATATAGAAACCGTCAAGATCGGTGCGGTCGTAGATAGGGATCCAATCATCGCTGACGTCGTAGAGGTCAACTACCCCTTTCTTTTCGTGGGGCAGGCCGAGCCCTTCAACACGTTTAGCGCAACGCAACACCTGGGCTTCCCATTGATCTTGGTGAATCTCTTGATCGTAGTTATCTGGGTCTACCCATTCTTTTTCATCGCACTCTGGGTCTTCGCTGCCTATCAGAATATTGTTGCCCGTTTCTGGGCGAAAGTAAACCGCTGAGTCTCCATCTGAAACATGCATACCGTCGGTTTCAAAGTTGAAGCCTTCGGGCGAAGGGACGTGGTGCACTTCGTGACGCAATGCTTTGGTGCCGATGTTCATGGTGCTGGCTAGGCCAGCCAAGTCGTTTATCAAATAAGAGTGTGGCCCGGCCACGTTGACCACTACCGGGGCGGTGATTTGCGTACCGTCATCAAGTTCAACCCCCGATACGCATCCCCCCTCTTGGTTGATAGCCACAACTTGGCGATTAAAGACAAAAGTCGATCCTTTTGCTTCGGCAGCCCGTTGCAAATTATGGGTAGAAAGTTGCGGGTCGCTTACATAACCCGAGTCGGGGGTGTAAAGCGCACCAATGATCCGCTCGGTTGGTTCTACCCAAAAAGCATCATCATCGGGGCGAGCGGTTGGGCCAAACACCCCGTCGGTCAGCAGAGGGAGCCGCTCTTGTAATTTCTCCACGCTCCAATGTTCATGCGGGATGTTCAACGACTCAAGAAGCGGCACAACTTTTTCATGATGACCGCCGGGGGCTTCAATCATGACCGTACCGGTTTGGTGAAAGGCCACCAAGCCAGATTCGTCAACACCGGGGCCTCCTAAATAGTTGCTCCAGTCAACCCAATAGTGCATGCCTTCATAAGCCATAGTAACTCCCTGATAGGTGGAGTAACTGAAGCGCACGATGGCGCAGGAGTTGGAGGTAGAGCCATAACCGGCGGCCGGCAACTTATCTACGCTGCAAGTTTTCCATCCTCGCTGCGCCAACTCGAACGCTACAGCAGCACCGATAACACCGGCCCCAATGATTACTGCGTCGTACTGATTTTCTTCAGTCATGAATCTCTCTCCCTCAAATGCTTATGGACAGAGCCTGACAGACCCACCAGCAATCGGCACCTTAAACGCTAAAATTCCCACCATTCGGCAAACCAACCTGCTTACCTCGGGTCTGACCCCAGGTAAGCAGGTACCTTAAGAGCCGGTGAATTTGGCGGACCGTTTTTCGAGCCACGCTTGGCCTGCTTCACGAACATCGTTGGTGGCAAAATTGGTTGATTGTGCCTGGCCTTCGGCTTCCAACGCTTGGCTCATAGAGGTCTGCGCTCCGTTGTTCAAAAGGGCTTTGCTCATAGAAAGCGCCAGCGGCGGGCCAGCAGCAATTCGTGTCACCACATCGTTAACGTAAGCATCCAACTCGGCTTCCGGAACCACCCGGTTCACCAAACCAATGCGATCGGCCTCCGTGGCGTCAATCACCTCAGCCAGCAAAGCCAACTCTTTGGCCCGATGCAAACCAACCCGGCGGGGCAAAACCCAGGACCCGCCAAAATCAATAGTTAGCCCCCGGCGGGCAAAGATTTCAGAAAAACGAGCCGTGTCGGCGGCATAAACTAAATCACACCCTAAGGCCAGGTTGAGGCCCGCTCCGGCCGCCACTCCGTACACCTTGGCAATAACCGGGTGTTGGATTTCATGCAGGGCCTGCGCTGAAGCTTTGATCATACGTAAGTTCCGCAGCGGGACCGAAGGCTCTTCACCGGTCGCTCGAGCAGCTTGCGCGCCTACATCAGCACCTGAGCAAAAGTTTCCCCCGGCGCCGTCAATCACCAGCACCCTAATTGACGAGTCGGCGTTTACTTGGCGGCAAATTTCACCAAAGTCAGCAAACATTTTGCTAGTCATGGCGTTCATTGTTTTTGGCCGGTTAAGCGTGAGGGTAACGATGTCGCCCTCACGCCCTACCAAGAGTTCTTCGGTACCTTTAATCATGAACAAAATCTAACATTGCCCATCTCGAAAGCTTCCATCGGCCCCATAGCAACTAGGCGGATGTTGCCAGAACTTTTTTAATTTCTGGAGACAAATGAGCATCGTCGTAGACCTTATTGCGATGGAACTCTTTAAGTAGCGACTTTGAGGTAGCCAGCAAAAAGAACCCTCCCAGCATGGTTAAAAAGGCCCCGGTGCCGGTCACAATGAGGTTCTCTCCTACTCGCAAGAGCGCTCCCACCCAAATGACTCCGATCATTGTTACTCCGAGGCCCACGGCGGCCACCAAAGCGCTCCAACGCCAACGCAAATGTTCACTGGTTCCAAATACGCCCGCAGCAGGGAAAATCATTAATGCTCCGATGATTCCGCCGACCAAAGTAAACCCTCCCAGGCCACCCCCGTCTTCGTTCCATCCGTCCAAGATAATCAAGCTGCTTAACCGGGCTTCGTTGTATATGCGGCCTACGGCCAAAGTATTCAAGGCAGCCGAAGAAGGATCGTCCACTGCTTCTTGTCTTAGTTCCTCCACCCTGACCTGTTGGTCTTCTGTCAATTGGCCCGACAAACGTTCATCAAAGGTCCAGCCTGAAATAGTGCCAATGCTGATCATTATCAAAGCAAAGAACCCGGCAACGACCTTGCCCCAAGAAACATTAAGGGTAAGGGGCCGCAATGCTGCGTACTGGCCCGCCCAAAGAGCATAAATTGAGCCACCAACCGCGGCCCCCGATGCCAGCAAAGCAACGTAGATTCCTATGCCGTAACTGTAACTAACCGTATCTGGAGCAGTTCGAACAAGGAAATAGGTTAAAGCCGAGAAAAACATCGCTGCCGAAAGAAGTACCGCACCATCGGGGCTAAACCACCGTGACCCACTCCCCGGCTGACGCTCAAAAACAATCGCTATAAGGAGCAACAACACCCCACAAGCCAGTACCGCATAACCGGCCATTGAGCCTCCCGAGGCGGCCAATCCGTTAAATGATTCCCCGGTTAAGTCAAGGTCACTAAAACGAGCATGGCCGCTCAAACGGCCTGCACCGCTACCCCAGGTAAGGAATACCGAAACCACCGCCAGCAAGCCACCGACTCCCGCTATACGCATACCCACTTTTTCGGCCGCATTGGCCGGAGCATCGTTATCAGCGTTTGAAGGCTTCGCTGCGGCACTCTCGCCACTCGGCAACAATGCTTCTGGGTCAGACCGATGTGACCAGGCACGATGAATACGAGAAAAAAGGTTGCCGGTGTCTCCCTCTTCTGGTTGAGAAAGGCGGTCCAAAATTACCGCCACCAAAAACAATGCCAAGCCTGAAGCGGCCGAAGCCGCAATATCAAAGTTTTGCACCGCCTTGTAAACCAAACGGCCTAAGCCGCCCGCTCCCATGATGGCCACAATGCCGATCATGGCGATAGACATCAAAAGAGTTTGGTTTAAGCCAGTCATGATCGCTTGGCGGGCCAAAGGCAACTGCACATGAGTGAGGACGCGAAACTCCGAAGCACCAAAAGCTCGACTGGCTTCCACCACCTCTTCGGGCACCTGTCTGATCCCCAGGTTGGTAAGGCGTATCAACGGAGGCAAAGCAAAGACCATGGTGACCATGGTTCCCGGAACCACCCCGATGCCCCAGAAGAAAATAACCGGCAACATGTAGACAAAAGCGTGGACCACTTGCATGGCATCCAAAATTGGTCGCACAGCATTCCACACCGCATCTAGGCGGCCAGAAGCAACCCCCAAAGGAATACCTACGAGGGCGCAGAGCAGGACCGCCACCAGCACCATGCCCACAGTTCGTACTGTTTCTAGCCAATATTCGGTGCCCAAAAGCCCGCAAAGTGCCAGAGCCAAACCGGCATAAACCCCAATTTTAGGGCTTCTCACCAGCGAGCCAATAATGGCGATAGCCAAGACAACCCAAATCCACGGAATGACCGCTAAAAAATTATCTACAAAGTTTTTCAGCAGGAAAGTAAAGGGCCACTCAATGGCGTCAAGTAGCCAAGTCATGTTGGCGTCAATCCAGTCAACCATTTGGTCAATCCACTCTCCAAAAGGGATCTCCCACTGGTCAAGAATATCTGAGTCAAAAACGCTAACCGATCCAGCCTTCGTCTGCATTACCGCTAACAACCGGATCATAGAAATACCTCCCGCTCGAATCCATCTATAAGTTGCTCTACCCGACCCATTTCTTCCATAATCTCTCGCGGTTCAAGTTCGCCGATCAAGCAGCCTTTTTCGTTTATGACGGCTATAGGGAGGCCACGACCGCCCGCCGCATAATTCTCATTCAGGCGTTGAGAAGCCAAAGTGGTTTCATAATCGGCCCTTAAAACATCCCTCAAGTTCGTCGTCCCCTGAGCCAGAGCCACCCCAGCATCGGCCTTCGTTAAAAGACCAGTAGGTCGCCCGTCGGTATCGATCACAAACCCGCCGTCACGCTTACCAAGAGCGGTCACCGCCTCGGCCACTGTGCTGTTGGAATCTATAATCATTGCTTCTTTCATAACCTCGTCAACGGCTATGACCCGGCCCTGATCTACATCTTGAACAAATTCGGCTACATAGGCGTTGGCCGGCTCGGTCAGGATTTCTTCTGGGGTACCGATTTGTACCACTTTGCCGTCACGCAAAATACAAACCCGGGTACCGATGCGTAATGCCTCGTTGAGATCATGAGTAATAAAAAGAATGGTCTTGTGGAGTTGACTTTGGATAACCATGAGTTCGTCTTGCATTTGCCGACGAATAAGCGGGTCAAGAGCACTAAATGCTTCATCCATAAGCAAAATTGGTGGGTTGGAGCAAAGCGCACGAGCTAAGCCCACCCTTTGTTGCATGCCACCCGAAAGTTCAGAAATGTTGTTGTTGGCATAAGCCTCTAAGCCCACCATGGCTAAGGCCTCCATCGCTGCTACCTCACGTTCACGGCGATCAACGCCTTGCACCTTAAGCCCATAACTGGTATTTTGGATAACGTTTATATGAGGGAATAAGGCAAAGTGTTGAAACACCATGCCCATTTTCTCTCGACGGAATTCCTGGAGGGCTTTACCCTGCAAGGCTTGAACATCCACACCTTCTACGGTTACCGACCCGGAGGTGATGTCGTGCAGTTTATTTACCGTACGGATAGCCGTGGATTTACCAGAGCCAGACAAACCCATTACTACAAAAATTTCGCCACGCTTTACATCAAAGGAAATGTCAGACATACCCACCACATGACCAGAGAGACGCTGAACCTCATCTTTGTGCACACCCGCACTACTCAAGTCAAATGCTCGACCTCGGGGATCTGGCCCAAAGATCTTGTAAACATTTTTCAGAGAGATTGTCGTCTCGCCGGCTTCACTCATTTTTCCCCCAAGTAGTAATTTTCGTTAACGGCGCTGGTGGTCAGATAGGTCGTGGTTAGCAGAATAGCACTCTGCCTGTGACTGATGACACACCATATTTACATTTTTTTCTTCTCCCACAATGCAGGAGCGTTTAAACGCAAAGTGGAGCGAGGCCGTAAAGCCTCGCCCCACTTCGTTTAAATAAACACCTAGTTACTCGAACTAACCTTTGGCCTCCGCTACCCAGCCGGCAACTAAGTCAGCGTTATCGGTCATCCACTGCGTAGCAAGTTCTACTACATGTGCTTCAGAAGCATCACCATTGGATTGTTCAACCTGAAGGATTGAAATATCAAGAATGGATGGACGAATAAGAGGGAACAAAGCCCGCAAGACTGGGTTGGCATCCAGCGTCGCGGTGCGAGCGCTGACCTGAATATCGGCAGCTTCCCAACCAAGTTGGCAAGGCTGGGTGCAGGTGTCTGCGCCCAAACCAGTGAAGCCTTCACCCTGTGCGTGGTTTTCGCCACCAGTTTTACCTAATGGGTTTGAATCATCGAGGACGTTCTCTACAGAAATCCACAAGACATCAACACCGGGAACCATCTCTACTACGTAAGACGCAGGCGTCCAGGTGTAGATAATGGCTGCTTCGCCGGCGTTTACCCGACCGACAAACTCAGCAAACATTGCGTCATAATCAGCTTTGGTCTCAACCAAGTTGTCCCAACCTGAGAAAGCAATCATGTTCTCAATGATGTCGTCGCAAGTCCAGTCCTCAGGGCAGCCCAAGATCTCGCCAACGCCGTCACCATCAGTGTCGAGGTCCGAGTACAACGCTTCGTCGCTGTTGATCTGGTCAATGGAAACAACGTTGTTTTCTTCAGCCCATGACTTAGTAACCAAGAAACCCTGAACACCCGAGTCTTGGAACAAGCCGTCCATTGGTTCTACATGGTCAGCGACCAAAGAACCGTCAGGTAATTCGTTTTCGTACCAGGAGAAGTGACCTGGGTACCAAGAGTTGGCCCAAAAGTCACAAGTACCATCAGCCATGGTCAAGTAGGCATTAGCTGGTCCAAGTTCAATTACCGATGGATCTGAAACCGTAAATCCAGCTTCTTCGACAATTTGGCGAACGATCTCTGCTTGAATGTAACCAGAGGCCCAGTTGGCGCGACACATGGTCAACTCGCCGCCGGCCTCATCATCCGATCCGCAAGCACCCGCGATTAACGCGAAGCCCAGCAGAACGGCAGTCAAAAGACTTACACGTTTTTTCATTATAAATTACCCTCCATAGTGGTTATGACGCACACCCTTTGCTAAATCGATCTGCTTTTCGGCGAGACCCAGCTATCGCAGCGATGTGACCGTAGACACTCTAGTTGATTTTTTTCCAAATGGAAAGTGGTAAACAACTTTTCCCACAATGTGAAAAATGCTGCCCATTGTTGCTTTCGCCCAACAGCGCCCCCTACTTCTCTTCTTGGACCTATCATGCGCAGAAGAACCTAACTCGCTCAATGATTAAGGACAGCACATCATGACCTATAGCCATCAAGGGAAAGTCGTCTTGGTAACCGGAGCCGGAGCAGGCATTGGGCAAGCCATCGCCCAACGTTTTGCCGAAGCAGGTGCACATGTTGTCGTTAACGACGTAACCCTCGCTACCGCCCAAGCCACCACCGGCGTCATTACCGCCGCCGGGGGGACCGCATTGGCCATCATGGCCGACGTTTCAAACAGTCAGCAGGTTGCCGAAATGTTTGACCAAACCCTCGAGGCCTTTGGCACCCTCGACGTTTTGGTGAACAACGCTGGCCTAATCGGCCCCATGCGCCACTTCTTTAACGCCGATGAAGACTGGTGGCGCAAAATAATAGACGTCAACCTCACCGGCCACTTTCTTTGCTCTCAAAGAGCGGCCCGCATCATGGCCAAAAAAGGCCACGGGGTCATCATCAACATGTCTTCGGGTGGCGCCACCCGAGCCCACCGAGCTTTTTGCGCTTACGACGCCTCCAAAGGTGGGATTGAAGCCCTCACCCGAGCCATGGCCCTCGACCTTGGCCCCTACGGAATTCGCGTCTGTGCCCTCATGCCGGGCTCCATAGACACAGAAAACATGGATGAAGCCGCCCGTCGGCTTCGCGGAGAAAACATACCTTTGGGCTACCCCGGTACTCCCGACGACATGGCCGGTCCAGCCTTATTCTTGGCTTCCGACGACGCCGCCTACATCACCGGCGATGTACTAAAAATCGACGGCGGCATGCTCTCACAACAACGCTCGGCCACCGTAGACATCATGCCCCCCAGTGGCTTTCCTAAACTCGAAGACCTGGACTAGCCAAGGCTCAGCGGCCTTTAGGCCTCACCGAGGTAAGCAGCCCGCATTTCTGGATTAGCCAGCAACGCTTCGGCAGAATCATTCAACACCACCATGCCGGTCTGTAGCACCCAGCCACGGTCAGCGATAGAAAGCGCCATGTTGGCGTTTTGTTCCACCATAAAGATCGCCATGCCTTCGTTGTTGATTTTCTCAATCAACTCAAAGTTTTGTTGCACCAAAGCCGGGGCCAAGCCCATTGAAGGTTCATCCATCAACAACACTTTAGGGCGAGACATCAAAGCACGACCAATGGCCACCATCTGCTGCTCGCCACCAGAAAGAGTCCCCGATTTTTGCGTCAAACGCTCTTTTACACGAGGAAAAAGATCGTAGACATATTCGAGGTCTTCTTTAATCCCGTCTTTATCGTTACGCAGGTAGGCCCCCAACATGAGGTTCTCCAGCACCGACAGGCGTTTAAAAAGGCGACGGTTTTCGGGGACCATGGTCACCCCGTTAGACACGCGGTAACTGGTCGTCTGGTTATTTACCACTTCGCCATTAAGCACCACTTCACCCGATGTTGGTTTCACCATGCCCAAAAGAGCCTTTAGTGTTGTGGTTTTGCCGCTGGCGTTTCCGCCCAGCAAACAAACCAACTCTCCGGGGTAAATTTCAAGGTCTACATCTTTAAGAATATGGACAGCCCCGTAATGAGTATTTACCTTACGGAATTCTAAAAGAGCCTGCCCTTTGTCAGAAGACGAAGGGTTTGTTGAGGTGCTGGTTTCTGTGCTCACGATTTATTCTCCACAGGGCGGCCAAGATAAGCCTCGACCACATCGGGGTTAATGGACACTTCGTCATAACTTCCTTGGGCAATTGGTACCCCATGATCAAGAACAACCACTCGGTCGGAAACATCACGCACCACCCGCATGTCGTGTTCGATCATGACAATGGTGAAACCCCACTCAGAACGCAAGCGGCCAATGAGTTCCGTCAACTCGGCCGTTTCTTTGGGGTTCATCCCGGCAACCGGCTCATCAAGAAGCATCAACCGTGGGCGAGTAGCCATCGCTCGAGCAATTTCCAAACGACGACGGTTGGCGTAAGACAACATAAAAGCAGGTTGATCAAGCCGATAGCCAACAAGGCGAGAACCAAAGAAACTTAAAATCTCTTTAGCATTCTCGCGAATCTCTTCTTCTTCTTTTTTGAAGGCCTTGGTTTGGAACAACGCCCCAATCACGTTTTGGGAAGTACGGCAATGCTGAGCCACCATGACGTTTTCCAGAATGGTCATGTTAGGGAAAAGGCGCACATTCTGGAAAGTACGAGCAATACCTAAGGACGTCACCTGGTTGGGGTCAAGGCCACGGATTGACTCATCTTCAAACAAAATGTCTCCCGAAGTGGGCTCCACCAAACCAGAAATCGTGTTGAAGAAGGTGGTCTTACCCGCACCGTTAGGGCCGATGACGCTAACGATTTCCCCTTCATCAATATGAAAGTTCAAACCCGACAAAGCATCCAGGCCGCCAAAGGTCACCTGAAGCTCTCTAATTTCAAGCAAGTGGCTCATACAGATGCCCCCTCTCCCTCGGCCGACGTAGTCTGCTCATCAGACCCCTCGGCTTCATCGTCGCCCTTAAACCAGGCATCCTGCAAGAACTCGTCTTGGTGGAGTTCCTGGCTTCGTCGAGCACTCGGCACCAAACCTTCTGGGCGCTTCAACATCATAAATACCAGCAAAGCCCCGTAGATAAGCAACTTCAACTGACCGAACTCTTGGAGTAACCCAGGTTGCCTTGGGCCACCTAACACCCCAATCAGCACAAAGGATCCGACGAACACCCCGGGGATGGAACCCATGCCACCCACAATTACCACCACCAAAATAATGATGGAAACCAAAATCATGAAGCTGTTAGGGAAGACCGAACCAACACGAGCCACCATGACCGAGCCAGCGAAAGAAGCCAAAATTGCTCCCACCACAAAAGCCATAAGTTTTGAGTTCACCGTGTTAATACCCATAGCTTCTGCCACCTGCTCATCTTCACGAATGGCCATCCAAGATCGACCCAAGCGAGAGGCCTGCAGCCGCCACGAAATGTAAACTGCCAAAGCGCTAAATACGAGGACTAGGTAGAAAACCCCCTTCGGGTCGGTCCCTGAAATAGTAAGGAAACCCAGATCAACACCGGGCACGTTGGTAATCCCCTGCGCCCCACCAAAATAAGGCTTCAAGAAGTCGGACATGAAGAGCAAACGAATGATCTCACCAAAGCCCAAAGTCACAATGGCCAAATAATCACCGCGCATACGAATAACTGGTGCCCCAATAGCCAAACCGGTTATACCGGCCAGCACCACCGCGATCAACATGGCCGGCACAAACCCAATTTCTGGAGCAAACCAAGGCGACTGCGGCGAGGTAAGCACCGCAGTTGCATAGCCACCGACGGCGAAGAAAGCTACGTAGCCAAGATCCAAGATGCCGGCCAAACCAACCACAATGTTCAACCCCAAAGCCAAGAGAAGAAAAATACCCACGTTAGCCAGCAAGGAGTTGACGTAACCCCCGGCAAACATAGGCAATATCACTACCGCAGCAGTAACTAAGGCAAAAAGAACCATCGACTTCTTCTTACGTTGCACCTCGTCAAGGGCACGGAAATTCGCTTTAGCTTTTTTGATCCGGCCTTTTGACAATACAGAAACGGCCGCCATCAAAATAGCCACAATAATTGCTGACTTATTCGTCAAACCCCCACGCTTGGCGTAGACCAAATCCACCAACCATTCCAAACGAAACCCTTCAGAAAAGTCGTCAATAGCGTCTTCTAAAATCGCGATAGAGATCATGCCCAGGATCGCTGAAGAAACAATGCGCCTCAGCAACGGAGTGAGTACATGGAGTGACGCACCGGCCATGCCTAAAAATGCACTGGCTGCCATCCAGCCCAAAATACCGGTGCCGACGCCCCGGCCCGTAGTCAACAATTCAAGAAGGTTCGGGCCCCAGTTCACCAACGGGTCGGTGATATCGAAGTTGTCCATGCCCAAAATGAGCAGAACCAAGCCGAAGCTACCGATCAGGCCGGTCACTAAACCGGTCACTACATCACGTATGCCCGGACGAGAGACCTCCATACCTTCAAGCGCAATATGCGTCGAAGCCACAAAGCCGAACATCACTGGAATCCAGAACAAAGAGACATAACCCAGGCTCAAAGTGGGGTTAATGATTAATCGCAGGTTCAACTTTGCGGGCATGCCGACCAATGAAATAAAGACCAACGTAATGGCACAAATTGCGCCCCAACGAAATATGTTTCGCCAGTCTTGGTCAAGTATTTTGGCGGCAGGAGCCATCTTAATTTCCGTCATGGCCGGTCCTCCGATGAAAGTTGCTCTCCGAAGAGCCCGGCAGGCTTAAACAAAAGCACCATCACCAATACGGTGAAAGCCACGGCGTCCTTTAACTGTGTCACCCCGGGAACCCCCAAAGGTTCAAGAATCATCATCGGAGCGATCGACTCTGCGGAACCCAAAGCAATTCCGCCGGTCATGGCCCCTCCAAGGTTGCCGATACCCCCCACCACAGCAGCGGTGAAGGCCTTAATACCAGGCAAGAAACCGGTCATGGGGTGTACCGCCCGGAACAACAAACCGAACATGATCCCCGCTACACCTGCCATGGCCCCGCCCACCCCGAAGGTAGTCACGATGATGCGGTTGACATTAATACCCATAAGTGAAGCAATTTCTTTGTCTTCGGCCACCGCTCGCATGGCTTTGCCGGTTTTAGTGCGTTCCACCAAATACCAAAGACCCGTCATAGAAACCACGGTCACCAGCAACACCATTAGTTTGGTGCCAGAAATTTCAAAAGTAAGAATTGAATATTGCTTCGACAACCACTCAGGCAACTGTGGGTAACTGCGAGTAGACGGGCCGAAGAAGCCCAGCACGGCGTTTTGCAAAAAGAAAGACACCCCGATTGAAGTAATCAGGGGAATCAAGCGAGGCGAGTTACGCAACGGCCGGTAAGCAATGCGCTCCATCAAAATGGCCGTAGCGGTAGCTACCGTCGTGGCCAGCAACAACACAATGACCAAGCAAAGCAAAAAGTTGCTTTCCCACATGCCGTTAGCAGCGAACTTGTGTGAAGCGATATAGCCGGTATAAACACTCACCATGAAGACTTCGCCGTGAGCAAAGTTAATAAACCCTAAAACGCCGTAAACCATGGAGTAGCCCAGCGCAATCAAACCATAAAGCACACCCTGAGAGAGGCCAGAGATAACCAAGCCTTTGAACTGGTCGGCGGTAAGCGCCCGAGCGCCCGGGTTGCGCCACTGAGCGAAAGCATTGGAAGGGTCTATCTGTTGAGCGATAAACGCCACCACCCCGACAACCACCAAACTCACTAACAAGGTTTTAATGACCGTCAAAAAACGATCAACCACTGAAACCCGACTTATTGACTTTCGTTCCTGAACAGCAGTCACTGTTTTATTACCCTCCGGCTACCCGATTGATGTGCCGAACTTCTTTGTTCGAACCATTGAACCCGTTCACTTTCGCTCGACTCTCGCCGTCAAGCAATGTGACCCACGGCACCCTAGCGGGTAAACCGACGGCCCCACGGCAATTTCCACAAACTTTGGCTCATGGTTGAGCGTGTTGCCACCCGAAACGACCCTTAATGCAGAGATGGCCCGAGGTGACCGAGTGATCAGCCGGCGAGGTGACCTTGACAATACGGTCGTCTTGCACATGGAGTTCTAAATTGCAGCCCACGCCACAGAAAGAACACACCGTGGTGGTTACCTCTTGTGCTGCTTGATCCCATGTGCCCTCTTGGCGCATATCATGTTCGGTTTTAAACACCAAAGCCCCGGTAGGGCACACCCCTATGCAGTTCCCGCAATAAACACACGCCGAATCAGGCAGCGACTTATCGAACTCTGTGGAAATATGGGCATCAAACCCACGGCCTGCCGTGGCAATAGCAAAAGTGTGTTGGGCATCATCTCCGCAAGCTTCCACACACTTGTAACACAAAATGCACCGCTCATAATCTCGGACATAAAGGTCATCTTCTACCTTGACCGGTTGAGCCACCGTAGCCCTTTCGTCTACCGGCCCCATGCGGTCCGGGTCGGCCCCGTAGTGATCCATCCAAGCCAAGACTTCAGGTTCGGAACGATCCATTTCTACCGACGAAGCCAAAAGCTCATAAACCATGCGGCGACTGGTACGCACCCGTTCACTATCGGTAGCCACCACCATGTTTTCTTCTACTGGGCGCGAGCACGATGGCACCAAAGTGCGTGAACCTTCCACCTCAACTACACACACCCGACACACATTTACCGGCGTAAGGTTGGCCGCCCAACACAACGTGGGGGTATCAATCCCCTGTTTGGTACAAGCATCCAAAATGGTTGACCCCTGGGGTACCCGTACCTCTTGTCCATCAATGACGCACGACACCAAAGGTCGTGGCGCATTTACTGGCGTTTCGTTCATTGAGTTACCTCCAACAAACCCAAGGCCATGGCTGAGCGCACGGCCGACGCAGCGGCCTGGCCTAAACCACAGATAGATGCATCTTTCATTACTGCTTCAAGATCGCCAAATAACGCCTCATCGGTGGGCAGGGCTTTGCCCCGACCCAACCGGACCAGCACCTCTTCTTGCCGAACCGTCCCTACCCGGCAAGGCACACATTGCCCACAAGACTCGTCACGAAAAAACTGAGCAATACGCCGCACCGTGTCTACTAAGTCGTCTTGGGCCGTAAAGACCATGACTACCCCGGAGCCCAAAGAAACCCCGGCAGCTCGGGTGTCTTCCAAGGTAAGGGGTAAGTCCAATTGCTCAGGGCCCACAAAATTGCCGGCCGCTCCCCCCAACAAGACCGTCCGAATGCTGGCCTCGTCGGTCACCCCACCAGCGGCCTCAATGACCTGACGCAAGGTCACCCCAAACTCGTGTTCATACGTGCCGGGGGTTACCACCCGGCCACTTAAACAAAACAAGCGGGTGCCCGGCGACCCTTTGGTACCCGAAGCGGCATAAGCCGCTCCGCCCAAAAGTACTATCGGCAGCACGTTAAGCAGGGTCTCTACATTGTTGATCGCTGTTGGTTCACCAAACAAGCCGTGAGTAGTGGGAAACGGTGGCTTGTTACGAGGCTCACCCCGGAACCCTTCAATGGAATTAAACAATGCCGTTTCTTCGCCACAGATATAGGCCCCTGCACCGAGACGCAGCGTTACCGTAAATTTGTGGCCAGAACCTGCCACATCATCACCTAAAAGCCCCGCAGCATTAGCTTGGTTAATGGCTTCTTGCAGGCGTTGTGCCGCCACTGGGTATTCGCCCCGTAAATAAATCCACCCTTGTTGAGCACCCATCGACACCCCAGCAATGGTCATCGCTTCTAGCAAAGCAAACGGGTCGCCTTCCATGACCGTGCGGTCCTTGAAGGTGCCCGGTTCTGATTCATCGGCGTTACAGACCACATGCCGAGGGCGGCCTTGCTGGTCGGCCACGGCGCGCCATTTCACCCCGGTAGGAAAAGCCGCTCCCCCGCGACCAGAAAGCCCGGCGGTAGTTATTTCTTCGATGACCCGGTCGCCGCCGAGCTCCAAGGCTGCGCTAAGCGCCCCATAGCCGCCGTGCTCTCGGTAACTCTCAAGAGACTGCGGGTCCACTAATCCAATCCGGGCCAGAAGCGGCAAACCTTCTTGGCCTTGTTGGGGAAGGACCACCGAAGCGGCGGAATCTTGAGCACCCAACGCTGCTTCAACATTTTGCTTAGTGGCTGCCACCACGGAGAGGTCTTGTTGCCCAATACGTTGCACCAACACTGCCGGACCCCGCTCGCACTGACCCAAACATGGGCTGGCCTTTACTTGTTGACCAACCGCGGTGAGGTCATCCATAAGGTCGGTGGCGCCAAATAACCGGCAAGCCACGTCATCGCATACATGGATGAGGTCATTGTTTTCTGGG
The DNA here is from genome assembly GCA_012959995.1 of Acidimicrobiia bacterium. Taxonomy (NCBI): domain Bacteria; kingdom Bacillati; phylum Actinomycetota; class Acidimicrobiia; species Acidimicrobiia bacterium. Next base: position 76,745 of record DUCC01000012.1, on the reverse strand, counting down.
CTCTCTTGACCCAACAAATGGTAAAAAGTAGCCACCCCGTATGCCTCAGCCGGCGGCACCTCAAGCATCCGGCAGACATAGTCAAGCCCCCCAGGGCTCACCCACCCAGCAGCGTTTTGCAAAGCATGTAGGGCCGGCAACAACAAGGTGCGGCGCTGGTCAGCCCGTTGACGGCCGCCCACCACGTAGCGCTCATCAAGATGCAAGGTGGCCGGACCCATTAAGGCCACCACCTCATCTACCGCTTGCTTTTCAGCGTCCGTTGGAGTCTCGGTACTAAAACGAAGGTCAGACACGGGTGGTCTCGGCAATCTTTTCTACCCGAATAGCGGCCGCTTTAAATTCGGCCGTCCCCGATTTGCTGTCGTACGCATCGCTGGTCAGTTGGTTGATGTCGGCCAATTCGGGAAAATGAAAGGTAGTGAAAGCCAAACCGGTTTGCAGCGAGGCATCAATATCAATGGTCATCTCAATAGAACCTCGGCGCGACGACACTTGCACTCGGTCACCGGCCTGCACTCCTAAAGCCAAGGCGTCAGCAGTAGAGAGGTCTAAGGCCTCACCGGAACGAATCGGCGAGTTGAAGTTTTCGGTTTGCACCCCGGTGTTGTATGAATCCAAGGCCCGCCCAGTGGTTAGGCGCAACGGAAACTCTTCGGTAAGGGCATCCACCGGAGGCTGATGTTCTACACAAGAAAACGGGGCTCGCCGGCCGCTGATGGGTCGCTCCCAAAGCCGACCGTGCAAAAAACGACTCCCGGGGTGATCTTCGTCGGGGCAAGGCCACTGCAACCCACCCTCCTCAGCTAAGCGTTTCCACGACATGCCACCGTGCATGGGTGACACCGTGCGGAGCTCTTCCCACAGTTCTTCCGCCGTGGGATAACCCCAGTCCTTGGCCCCCATGCGTGCAGCCAAATCTGCAATAATGTCAATTTCTTGACGAGCCTGCCCCGGAGGGGTAATAGCCGCTCGGGTTCTTTGCACCCGCCGCTCGCTAGAGGTCACCGTTCCATCGGACTCTGCCCAACCCAAAGCAGCCGGCAAAACCACATCGGCCAGTTGTGCCGTACGGGTCATAAACACGTCTTGAACCACCAACACATCAAGACCCTCCAACATGGCTCGCGCATGCTTGGCATCGGCCTCAGAGTCAGCCGGGTTTTCGCCAATTACCCACACGGCCCGTAAATCTTTTGTGGCCATGGCCTCGAACATTTGCGTAAGGTTTAACCCCACTTCGCCAGTAAAGGTAGTGCCCCAAACTGTTTCGAACCGGGCCCGCAGGGCATCGTCGGCCACATCTTGAAAACCGGGGAGTTTGTTGGGCAACGCACCCATGTCTCCTCCACCTTGCACATTGTTTTGCCCCCGCAACGGCACCAGCCCTGAGCCCCAACGGCCCACGTGCCCAGTAAGCAGCGACAGGTTGGACAAAGCCAACACGTTGTCCACCCCGGTGTGGTGTTCGGTGATCCCCAAGGTCCACATAAGTTGAGCGGTAGCCGCCTGGGCGTAACCGTGTGCTAAATCGGCGATTGCTTCTGCGGGTACCCCGGTTATTTCCGCGGTGTAATCCAGCGTCCATGGTTCGACAAAAGCGGCGAAAGCTTCGAACCCTTCGGTGGCGTGTTCTACAAACTCGTCGTTAACTAAGCCGGCGTGAATAATCTCTCGGGCCACCCCATTAGCTAAAGCAATATCAGTGCCCACGTTGAGCCCCAACCAGGCATCGGCAAACTTGGCCGAAGCGGTACGCCGCGGGTCAATAGCCCACATGCGCGCTCCGTTGCTAATGCCCTTTAAAAGATGGTGAAAGAAAATCGGGTGGGCGGCCCGAGCATTGGAGCCCCACAGCACGATGGCTTCAGTTTCTTCAATCTCTTGATAAGAGGAGGTTCCACCCCCTGCTCCGAATACTGTCGCCAGACCGACGACGCTAGGAGCGTGTCAAGTTCGATTACAACTGTCAATGTTGTTGGTCCCGATGATCGTTCGAGCGAACTTTTGGGCGGCGTAGTTCACCTCGTTGATGGTTTTTGAACAACAAAACATGCCGAAAGCATCTGGCCCATGTTGATCAACCACCGAGCGAAAACCGTCAGCCACCCGATCTAACGCTTCATCCCATGTGGCTTCACGCAATTGGCCATTTTCTCGCACCATCGGGGTGGTTAAACGCTTGCCCATAATCTTCCAATCTTCGTTGACCGGCGGGCCGAGGCCCTTCAATGTTGCCGCAGACTAGCGCAGAATTAAACCCGGGGGGCCTTTTTCTTACTCTCAAAAGAAGAAAAAACTTGTTCTTGTTTCTCATGGCGTTCCAAAAGGCGAATGCTGGAACGCAGTTCGTCTCGATCGAGGTAACAGCCCCGCAAATGCCGGTGTCCACTCCCTGTTTCGAAAGCCGTACGAGCATGCAGGGCCCGACGATTATCAAAAATTAAACAGTCGCCTGGCTCGAGACGGAAATGAATTTGAAAACGTTCGCTGTGGCTTATTTTTTCAAACAACTGGTAAGCGGCATACATTTCTTCTACTAAATCAAACGGGGCAATCAATGGGCCCCGTAACCAACTCCCGGCCCGAACCTCAAAAAGGTGGCCATCGGCGTCAAGACCAATCATCGGGGCGCGCCACCGATAATCGCTGGTGCGACTGCGGTTGGCAAAATCCCACGGAACGGTGGTCAACAAAGTGAACGCCCGAGGGTCCACTTGACGAATTTCTTCCGCCACTCGAAACCCATCTACCAAAAAACTGAAACCACCCTCCACGCTGTTCGCCAAACAGTGCAATAACTGCAACCCCGGTTGATACTCGCGGGTCGGGAGATCAGTATGCGGGGGAAGCCCGATGCCGGTATTGGAGTTACTTACCGGGTCAGCTTCTACCTTCACATCAAAAAGTCCACCAAAGTTGGTGTGGCGCACCACCCCAATGCGGTCTGCGACCTGCCCTACTGCTTCGGTGGTGGTAGGCACCCCGTGCAGTAAGGCACAAGCATCGTCACGGATAGCTTTTAACCATGCCAACTCAACGCTTTGGTCGATGCAAACCGCATCCCAGGCAAACCCGTCCGGGCGTTGACGAGTTGAGCCATCCCACACGGTGGGGGAAACCCAGCGGTCGGCTTGGCTCTGGGCCGAGGAGCAGTAAGCCCGCAACCATCCTGGGTGAAAAACGCTTCGATGTTCTTCGGGTGCCCACTCCACCACCAAAGCACCTTCTTTGTTTAACCCCACCGTGGCCGGGTGCAAATCAACGGGTGCCTGAGAAACTTCGTAGGTTTGTTCCATGGTGTAGTGGTGTACACAACACGGGCAATTATCGCGTAGCCACAGAGCATGAAACTCGCTGACCCGGCTGTCGCTCCACCGCAGCGTTACTTTTTGGCCAGCCACTTCCGCCGCAGTTAGGTGGTGTTCTATGGGGTAAAGCGAAAAATCCCCGGTGGGCAGGTTATGGGGTGCCGCAAGCAGCGCCCGGTCTTCAGGTTCCATCTGTTCTCCTAATCTCCTGCTCGTAAGGCTTGTAAAATCTTGACCAAGCCACGGTCTCGTTCTTCGACCAAGTCGGCCACCGTGCGGCCTGCCGCCTCATCAAGGCAGCCTTCAACCACTGCGTCACGAAGTTCAGTCGTGAGTTCAGGAGCCACCAGCCTGGTCCACGGCGACTGCAGGGACGGCCCAAAGTGGTCAAGCATGTGGGCCATGCCGCCCTCCCCGCCCGCTAAATGAAAGGTCAACATGGGGCCCATCAAAGCCCACCGCAGCCCCGGGCCGGCAGTAATAGCTAAATCTAATTGTTCGACTGTGGCTTCACCGTTGGCCACCATATGGAGCGCCTCACGCCACATGGCTTCTTGTAAACGGTCCGAGACAAACCCTTCGACTTCTTTATCTAAGCGCATCACCGTTTTCCCGGTGGATTCATAAATTTTCACCGCTCGGTCCATAGCGGCGCTGGAGGTTTGCGGTCCCGCCACCACCTCTACTAGGGGCAACAAATACACCGGGTTGAAGGGATGGCCCACCACCACGCGTTCCGGGGCATGCCGGCATTGCTCCGTCATATCGCTAATCAAATACCCTGAGGTGGATGAAGCAATAATCACTTCCGGACCACATAACTGGTCAAGTTCGGCCAGCAAACCTTGTTTCAGTTCCAAGCGTTCGGGAGCGTTCTCTTGCACCAGCAGGGCTCCGCTTACCGCCTCCTCAGTGGTGGCACAAAAAGTTACCCTGCTGCGGTCAGCGCCCGCAGCAAGACCCAGTTGCTCCATGGCCGGCCACGCTAAATCTAAAAACTCTTCGAGGCGCTGCTCGCCTCCCGGAGCCGGGTCCCAAGCCTGTACGTCGTACCCCTGGCCTAGAAAATGTGCTGCCCAGCCGCACCCAATGACCCCCATGCCAATGCAGGCCACGGTTGACGAAGATTGATTGCTCATCGGGTCAACTGCAACGTTTCACGAGCCTCGGCCGCTGTTTGCGCCCGAGCCCCCATGAGTTCAATGATATTCACCGCCTTAGCTACCAACTGTTCATTGGTGGCTAACACGCCACGCTCCAAATAAAGGTTGTCTTCGAGGCCCACCCTTACGTGGCCGCCCAACATGACGGACTGAGCCACCATGGGCATTTGCATCGCTCCCAAACCAAAAGAGGTGAACTCGGCTTGTTCTGGCAAACGATTTACCATGGCTTGCAAAATACCCACATCCATAGGGGTGCCGTAAGGAATAGACAAGCAAAGTTGCAACCAGTACGGCGCATCAACCAGCCCCTCAGCAATCATGGTTTCAGCAAACCACAAGTTCCCCGTATCAAAAACTTCAAGCTCCGGTTTTACCCCAAGTTCACGCACCCGTTCGGCCATAATGCGCAACATGTCCGGTGTCGAAACATAAACCGCATTCCCGTCACCAAAGTTGAGCGAGCCACAATCCAACGAGCAAATATCCGGGCGGATAGCTTCCACATGAGCTAACCGCTCGGCCCCACCTACCAAGTCGGTCCCGGGTTGCCAATCCATAGGGTCATGATCGGGACCCACGTTGAGGTCTCCACCCATACCGGCGGTCAAGTTGACCACCACCTCTTGATTCTCGGCGCGGATGCGCTCTACCACCTCTTGGTAGTAAGCCACCGTGCGGGCCCCTTGGCCAGTTTCGAGATTGCGTACGTGACAATGCACAATGGCCGCACCGGCAGAGGCGGCCGCTAAAGCCGAATCGGCGATGGCTTCGGGGGTTACCGGCACATGAGGGCTTTTGCCCGTAGTGTCTCCCGACCCCGTAACTGCACATGAAATAATGACCTTCCGGTTCATGGACCGACCCATCACAACTCCTCGCTTTGGGGGTTTTCGCCGAAGCAAAACCCGTTCCTCTTGCCATTGTTCGTTCGAGTGTCTAGAGTTTCTCTAACCCGATCCGCAGAGACTACCCCGCTTCCCGCATCACGTGTGCCGGGAGCGGCGTGTCAAAGGAACCTTATGAAAATTCTTTTCGCAGACGCTCTTCCAGAATCTTACGTTGATGCCCTCCGGCAAAGGGGGGACGATTGCTTGGTTAACACAGATCTCGGCCCCAACGAGCTTTTTGGAGCACTCGATGGGATGGATATTTTGATCGTCCGCAGTACCGAAGTCACGGCGGCCGCCATAGAAAGCGCCAACCAGTTGGGGCTTATTGTGCGGGCCGGTGCGGGCACCAACACCATTGATTGCCAAGCGGCTGCCGATGCCGGGGTGTATGTCTGCAACGTGCCGGGAACCAACTCGGTGGCCGTAGCAGAACTCACCATGGGGTTGCTGGTAGCCATTGATCGTCATATTGCCCAAGCCACCGCCGATCTCCGCAACGGTCAGTGGAACAAAAAAACTTACAGTAAAGCCGACGGCTTGCTCGGCAAAACGATGGGTATTATCGGTCTCGGGGAAATCGGCTTGGCGGTGGCCGAACGGGCCCGATCCTTTGGCATCACCGTGGTAGCGGAACGAAAAACCAACCGATCTGCCGGCGTGGAAATGCGCATCCGCTCTCTGGGCATCCGGTTAGTTGACGACCTCTCTGCGTTGCTTGACGAATCTGACATTGTTTCGCTCCATGTCCCCGGAGGGCAAGCCACCCAAGGGTTGGTCGACGCCGACTTTTTGGGCCGCATGAAAGACGACGCTATTTTGCTCAACACCAGCCGAGGAGAGGTCGTGGATGAAGAAGCTCTACTTCATGCGCTAGAAACCACTGGTTTGCGCGCTGGTCTCGACGTCTTCTGCAACGAACCGGGTTCAAGTACCGGCTCCTTTGCTTCGGCGGTTGCTGCTCATCCCAAGGTGACCGGCACCCACCATATTGGTGCCTCTACTCAACAAGCTCAAGATGCCACATCGGCGGGAACCATTGACGTTATTGAGGCTTACCGCAGTGGTGAACTCATGAACTGCGTCAACATGGCTGATGCCCGGGTTGGTACTTACACCATCACCATTCGCCACTTCGACCAGGTCGGCGTACTCGCCGAAGCTTTACGGGTGCTTCGAAACGCCCGGGTAAACGTACAAACTATGCAAAATAAGGTGTTCCTTGGTTCGAACGCTGCGGTGGCTTTAATAGATGTGGGCGGTGAAATTACCGACGAAATTTCCCAAGAACTCAACGAACTTGACAACGTTATTCAAGTTCAGATTCGCAAGCGATAAGCATGAGCGTACTTCGCCCCTTCCCTGGCCTTTTAGTAAAACCCGAGTGGGCCGACCGGGTAACTACCGGCCCTTACGATGCTTACTCCCCCGCTGAGCGGGTGGCCATCATCGCCGACAACCCCTACAGTTTTCTTCACGTGACCCGTTCACGTGAAGACCTTCCTTTAGAACAACGTGACGATATTGGCAACCTGTTGGCCAGTTGCGCTGAAGCCATGCAACGGTTGCATGATGCTGAGGCTTACCGCTGTTACGACGAACTTTCGTTGTTCCTTTACCGCATGACCATTGACGGTCATCAACAAACCGGCATCATGGGTTTGGTGCCAGTAACCGAAGACGACGACCGGAGGATTTTGCGCCACGAAGCGGTGCGCCCTGGTCGCACCGATTTACTGGCTCGCCATCTTGTTGAAGTTGGGTCTTCATCAAGCCCGGTTTCGTTGACCTACCGCAGCGATTCAGCGCTCGAAAAAGAAGTCCATCGTTTGTGTAATAGCGAACCCGCCCTTGTTTCAACCAGCGATGGTGTCGATCAAGAAGTGTGGGTGGTTTCTGGCCCAGAGGCTCAACATCTGGCTGATTTGGTTGGAGACCGCACCCTTTATGTCACCGACGGGCACCACCGTTTAGCGGCCGCCGCTACCGCACGTGACCTTTTTGACGGAGTTGGTGGCCCGCTGGATTGGACCCAAGTGGTTTTGTTCCCCGACACCGAAATGCTGGTCTTGCCTTTTCATCGGCGTATCCACGACCGCCAAGAGCGCACCGCTCAGCAACTTTTCGCTGACCTTGCAGTCATCGGAACCCTGATCCCGAAAGAAAATGCTGAGCAGGCCCGCCCAGAACACGGTCAAGTTGGGATATTCATCAACGGCTCATGGTTCTGCATGGACCTTCCGGAAGCCCGTGGAGCATTGGCTGTTGACCAACTCGACGTTTCCCGTTTGCAACACGGTGTGTTGAACCCGGTGTATGACATCAAGGACCCTGGGAATGACCCCTCCATTGATTATCTTCCCGAACCGGTTGGTTTGTTTGCTTTAGAGACCCGTTGCTTAGATGACAACGCCACCGGGTTCGTCATGCACCCCACCTCGGTCGCTGAGTTAATGGCGGTGGCCGATACTGGCGAACGCATGCCGCCAAAATCCTCTTACTTTGAACCCAAACCTCAGTCAGGGGTTTTCATTCGTTGCTTGGATCGTGAACCGGGGTGGGAAGCCCCCTACGGATGAGCCAAGCGGCCGTCCGGCAAGCGTTGTTGCAATACCCGCTTGACGGGGTACGGCAATGGTTGTCTTTTACCCAACCGCTTTATGTCATCGGAGCCGACGAACTCCACGAGGTTCCTTCAGCATTAGCAGCCGCTGAACAGGCCGTTGCTCAAGGTAATTGGGTGGTAGGCATGGTTTCTTACGATGCGGGGCCAGCCTTTGACCAAGCCGTTCGGTCTGCCCGAATGCGGCGGGTTCCGCTGGTTTCTTTTGGCGTTTTTTCTGCCCCACAACGGGAAGACCCACCTACCCAAAGTGGGGGCTACCAAGTTGGGCCATGGGTGGCCAATCGGTCTCAACCGGCCTACCTAACCACCATTCGTACTATCCGAGAGCTCATTGGGGCCGGAGAAACTTACCAAGTCAATCATACGGTGCGCTTACGGTCGCCTTTTTCTGGCGATCCGAGAGGGCTGTTCGGTGATCTGGTGCGTGCCCAACAAGCCGACCATGCGGCTTATCTGGACCTTGGTGACCGTGCGGTGTGTTCGGTTTCACCGGAACTCTTTGTTTCTAGAGAAGGGCGCCAACTCACCGCCCGGCCAATGAAAGGCACCATCGGCCGCCACCCTGATCCTCTTTGGGATGCCTTGGCCGCTGAACATTTGGCCCGTTCCGAAAAAGATCTAGCCGAAAACACCATGATTGTCGACATGGTGCGCAACGATTTGAGCCGCATCGCCGATCTTGGTTCCGTCAAGGTTTCAGCTTTGCACACCGTAGAGAGTTACCCCACCGTGCATACCATGACCTCAACGGTGACTGCCGAATCGGATGCTTCGGTAGCGGAGGTGTTTAGTGCTTTGTTTCCTCCGGCTTCTATTACCGGGGCACCAAAAGTACGCACCACGGAGATCATTGAGGCCCTCGAAGGCGACGGCCGAGGGGCCTACACCGGGGCTATCGGGGTTATGGCTCCTGGCGGTGACTTCGAGTTCAACATTGCCATCCGCACCGTATGGGTAGATCTCGCCCAAGGTCGAGCGGAGTATGGGGTAGGGGGTGGCATTGTCTGGGATTCCGACCCCGATGAAGAGTGGCGAGAGGTTGAACAAAAGACTCGTGTCCTGAACCGGGCCCGCCCTGATTTTCGCTTGTTAGAAACCATGCGCTGGGACCCCACTCATGGCGTTGATTTACGCTCGTTGCATCTTGAGCGTTTGGTTGCTTCAGCGCAACACTTTAGTTTTGACTTAGACCTTGAAACGGTCAACCATGTTTTAGATGAGGTGGCCGCTGAGGGGCCCCACCGTTTGCGTTTGCTGGTGGCTCCTGACGGGGCGGTCGAGCTTCAAGTTTTAGACCTTCCGTTGACTGAAACTGAGCCGTGGTTGGTGCCTTTTAACACCCATCCGGTGCTTAGCGAAAACGAATACCTTTTTCACAAAACCACTTATCGAGATGTATTTACTCAAGCCCGGGAACAGTTCCCTCAAGCCCCTGATGTGGTGCTTTGGAACGAGCGGGGAGAACTCACCGAAACCACGACCGGGAACTTAGTAATTGAGATTGACGGACGGTTGGTGACTCCCCCGATCTCTTGTGGGCTACTACCTGGCACTTTTCGAGCGCATTTGCTGGCCCAAGGGGTCATAAGTGAAGCTCCTATTTTACGTACTCAGGTGACCGCAGAGACAAAAGCATGGATGATTAACTCGGTACGCCGCTGGGTGCCGGTGGTCTTTGATTTTTCTTCTCGCTCTACAGAGAGCGCTAAAAAATCCTCTCGGCAAAGCTGAACGCTTTAACCTTTGCGGCGTTCGATTTCTTCTAATATTGCTGGTATTACTTTATGCAGATCGCCGATTACCGCGTGACCGGCTTTGGTCACCATATTGGCTTCGGCGTCGGTATTGATAGCCAAAATGTTTTTGGCCGCCATGGCGCCCACCCAATGCTGGATGGCGCCTGAAATACCGTTAGCGATATAAATTTGCGGGGCAATTCGGGTACCGGTTTGTCCAACTTGGTCAGAGTGAGGGCGCCAACCGTTGTTGGTAACCGCTCTTGAGCAGCCCACAACCCCACCTAATGCTGCGGCCAATTCTTCAAGGGGTACGAAAGCGTCGGCAGAGCCCACCCCGCGACCGCCACCTACCACTACCGGGGCGGTGGCCAAAGTAATTCCTTGGGTGAGTACCACCCGGTCGGTTACCACGGTGCGAGCCAGAGCGCTCTCTAGTTCAGGTGTGAACACGGCCACGGCCCCAGCAGCAGGATTGGCGGCCGGGGCGGCTTCACAACTGTGATGGGTCACCGAAACAATTTTGACGCCGTCGGTTTCCAAGGTGGCGTCTTCAAGCAACGAGCCACCCCACTGCACACGAGTCATTTCCCATTGCTCAGAGTTCGGGGTTACGTCTAGACAGTTGGCGACGAAAGGTACGTCTAAGCGGGCGGCTACCTGGGCCATTACCTCGTTGCCTCGGTCGGTGCCGCAAGCCATCGCTGCGGAAACATCGACGGATCGAACCAATTGAGTGAGCGCTTCGCCCCAAGCTTCAGGGCCGAAGTCGGTCAAGATCTCGTGGTTAATCACGTGTATGGTTTCGGCACCGTAGGCCGCCAACTGTGGGCTGGCTTCTTGCGCTCCTTGGCCTATGACTACGGCGTGGCAGGCCATACCGGCGGTGGAAGCCAACTGACGCCCAAAAGTCAGGGCCTCTAGTGAGGCCTCGGCCAAGATGCCGCGATCGTGATCGCAAAGAATTAACAGGGTCATGACAGCACCCCAAGTTCTTCTAACAAGTCAACAACGGCCGGGGCCGCCTCGGGGCCTTCGCCAAGAATTACTGTAGTGGAGGCCGCTTCTTCAGGGCGATGCAATCGGCGTCGCTTTTGGCCGCCCGGTTCGGAGGTAGGTTCGGTGGCTTCTATTACTGCTTTTTTCGAAGCCAAGCGACCCTTCATGGTTGGGTAACGAGGCAAGTTGATACCTTCTTTAATACCCAAAACGGCCGGGGTGGGTATTTCATAAACTTCGAAACCTCCGTCTATTTCACGACGAGCGGTGACCGTGCCTTCGGCTACGTCTATGCCTTTAATACCGTTGACAATGGGGCGGCCCAAGGCGTGAGCAACGCGTACCCCTACTTGAAACCCGCCGGCATCGGCAGATTCGTTGCCGAAAAGTACCAAATCGAATGGCCCTTCGGCCTCTTCAAGGTCGCTGATAGCTTTAGCTAAGGCCGCTGCGGTGCGTTGGGCATCCCAGTCCACTTCGGTTATAGGCAATAAGACGAAGTGGTTTGCTCCCACGCTGGCTGCGTAGCGCAATTGTTCTTCGGCTTCGGCGGGTCCCAAGGTAAGCACCGTGACCTGGCCTTCGTGGGCTTCAGCAATTTGTACTGCTTCTTCCAGCGCACATTCTTCGTGGGGGCTGGTGGTAAAACCAAGGTGAGCGGAATCCACTGCTTGTTCATCGGCCGTAATATTGATGCGTGCTCCGGGCGCCGGCACACGCTTAACACAAACCAAAAGTCGCATGATGGCTCCTAGGACTTGAGACGAGTGTTTTCCGGATCAAAGATGGCACCGGTAGAGCCCACCTTGACCGGGAACAGTTCGTTCATGTACATGACCTGCAGATCGGTACCGGGTGCCGCCAGTTCGGTGGGCAAGTAGGCCATAAGCAGGTGCTTGCCAACAGAGGGACCAAAGCCGGCTGAGGTTACTCGACTGGCTCGCCCGTGGGAGTCCACAATGCGACCGCCATCTAACGTCAAGATGGGTTCGTTCCCACCCTGCATAAAGCGTTGGTGGCCTTGGCTATCGGTTTGGTCTTCTACGGTCAGGGTGCACATTGCTACTTCAGTGGTCCCTTCACGGGCCGCTAGGTAGGCCTCTTTACCAATAAAGTCGGCGGCTTTTACCTTGGGGCGAGCCAACCCGGCTTCTAACGGGTTGTATTCGCTTTCCAATTCGGCGCCCATCAGGCGGTAACCCTTTTCTAAGCGTCCGGAGCTGCCGTAAACGCCGCCGCCGGTGGGGCGAATACCTTGGTCGGCGCCAGCGGCCATGAGGGCATCCCACAAAGCGGGCCCGTTGGCCCAGTTGGTGTAGATTTCCCAACCGGTATCGCCCACGTAAGAAACTCTAAAGAGGGTGCAGGGCAGGCCAGCAATTTCTACGTCTATGACCGAGCCGTAAGGTGATCCGTTTTGTGAAAGGTCAGCATCGGTGAGTTGGCCTAACACGGTCGGGGCGTTGGGGCCCCATAAACCTAAGGTGGTGACCTGTTTGGTGATGTTGGTGAACTTCACCGAACCGTCGAGGGGCATGTGGCGGTTGACCCAGAAAGAGTCACGGCCGCCGTCGAATACCCCGGTGACGATGCGTACCTTGTCTTGGGCGGTGCGCATCATGGTGAGGTCAGAGTGGAAACCGCCGTCGGGGGTTAGCCACGGGGTGTAGATAGAGCGGCCTACGGCGACGTCTACTTTATTTACGGCGAGGTAGTCGGCGTACTGGACGGCCCCCGGGCCTTCGAGTTCGTAGATTTGGAAGGCGCTGAGGTCTACTAGGCCGCAGTTTTCTCGCAGGTTGAGGTGTTCGCCAACGGTGATGGGGCTCCACCACCGGTTGTCCCATTCCACGGTGCGTTCCGAAAGGTCGTAGCGCTCGACAAGGTCGGCGTTGGCGCCGTACCACTGGGGGCGTTCCCAGGTGCGGGCTTGGAAAAACATGGCGTCGAGGTCTTCTTGGCGTGAGAAATAGGGGCCGACGTCGATGTTGCGGCGCCCTTCCCATTGCTCGGCGGGGTGCACGATGCCGTAGGTTTTGATGAAGCTTTCGTCGGCTCGTGACCAGATGTGTTCGTCGGAGCGTTCGCCTTCGTAAAAGCGAGCCAGGTCTGCGCCGTGGGCGTCGATAACTCGGGGGTAGCCGTAGGTCATCCATTCGGCGACTACTTGAGCCATGCCGGGGCCTTCTTTTACCCAAACGGCGGCCGCTGACCAAAGGTTACGTACCTCAATAGTTTCGCCGAGGCAGGGCATGCCGTCGGGTGTTAAAGACAGCAAACCATTGATGGCGTATTTTATTTCGGCGTCGCCAAGCATGTCTATGAGTTCGATGGCTGTTTCCATTTGGTCATCGAAGTCATCGGGGGTGAAGGGCATTTCGGTGGGCGATAAGGCGGCTTCTTGGTTGGAGGGGATTTCATCGGGGTGATGCAAGATGGCCCGGTGGCCGTAGGAGCCGACTTCCATGGAGCCTGAGGATTGGCGCTCGTAACAGAAGGTGTCCATGTCGCGCACGATGGGGTAGCCGATTTCGTTGTTGGTTTCGGCCAAGATGTCCATGGGGCCCACGTCGGCCATTTGGTGCACGGTGGGCACCAAGGGGATGGTGGCTCCGGCCATGTTGGCGATGCGGTTTGACCACACGCCGCAGGCCACGACCACGTACTCGGCTTCGATACGGCCTTTGTCGGTGACTACGGCGCTCACCGTGGTGACGCCGCCTTCGCCTTGGGTGGTTTCGATGTCCAGAACTTCGGTGTTGGCGAATACTTGACAGCCGGCGGTTTCGATGGCTTCTTTGCGCATTACGGTGCCGGTTTCTAGCGAGTCAACGACCGAAACGGTTGGGCAGTAGAAACCGCCCAAGATGACCTCTTCGTTGATGAAGGGAACGAGTTCTTTTACTTCGGCTGGGCTGAGTAGGTGGGCTTCGATACCCCAGGCTTTAGCGGAGGTCATGCGGCGGTCAAGTTCATCCATGCGTTCTTGGGTACGGGCGACTTCGATGCCGCCAGAATCTACTGAGAGGTCCATGTCTCGGTATTGGTCGGCGCTTTGCTCGCCTAGCAGGGCCATTTCTTTATTGTGGTCAACCGGAAAAATGAAGTTTGAGGCGTGGCCAGTGGAGCCGCCGGGGTTAGGAAGAGGCCCTTTTTCTATGAGAACAAGGTCGGTCCAACCCAAGCGGGCCAAGTGACCTACTAAACAGTTGCCGACGATGCCGGCCCCGATAACCACGACTTTGGCGTTAGTGGGAAATTCGCTCATTGAAATACTCCAGTAGGCAGCAGAGACCGACTGTGAGAGGCGACTCTGGTTAGGTTATTTGCAAGATAGGGCACGTGAGCACATAGCCGGTGTCCTGCGGGGATCTTAATCCAACAAAAGTAAAAGTCAACCACATAATGGGAAGCCTGACCACCTAGCGGGAAACTTTTTTATCGGCGGAAAACGGTACGCAGGGTTTCCAAACCACCATCAACCGAGATGACCTGCCCGTTAACAAAACGCGCCGCCGGTGAAGCTAGAAAAACTGCCATAGCAGCCACATCCGCTCCTTCGATAAACGACCGCATGGACACTTGGTCCTGGTAACGCTCACGAATAACCGTTTCAGAGAGACCCAGCGCAACAGCTTCGGCAGCGATTACTCGATCCATGCGGTCACCACCCACCGAACCCGGGCATAAGGTATTCACCCGAATATTGAACTCACCCAACTCCATGGCCAAGGTGGCGCTTAACCCCACCACCGCCCATTTTGAAGCGGCGTAAGGGCTCCGCAAGGGGTAGCCCACTAAGCCCGCCGTGGAAGCCGTATTCAAAATAATTCCGGACTCTTGGGCTCTCATCAACGGGATGGCCCGACGGCAACAAAGAAACATGGAGCGCACGTTGACGGCCATCGTTCGGTCCCACTCGGATACCTCAAGTTCCTCTAGCGCCCCGGTTGGCCCAGCGATGCCCACGTTGTTGCACAACACATCTACCCCACCCATGACCTGCACCGCTTCGTCAAAAAGTTGATCTACCTGGTCAGGGTCCGACACGTCTGCGGCGGTGGCCGTAACTCCGGGAGGAAGGTCGTGGAGTTGCCCCGGCAAGTCAGCAACATGCACTTGAGCCTCATCGTCTAAAAAAGCAGTCACCATGGCCGCGCCAATACCTGAGGCTCCTGCCGTAATCAATACCCTTTGCTGCCCAGTAGTTGAACTCTCAGCAGAATCTTTGTTCGCTCTCGTCATAGATGAATCCTATTCCCTGCTTGGATCCAAGACCGTTGATCCTAAAAAGATGGCGTCCTTAGCCAAAGACAATGAGGGTCAGCGAACCCATAGTGCCCAACAGCCCTAGCCATTGCCAGAGGCGTAGAGTTTCTCCCCGAAAAAGCCAACCACAGGCCACGGTGACGGCGGCGTACTGCGTACCGGCGGCAGCAACTGGGGCGAGGTCGCCATGTTGCAAGCCGTAAAGAAAAGACAATGCGCCTAGCCCGCCCCAAAAAGCGCCCAGGCTGGCTAGCCCAATCGCTCGTCGATCTGGAAATATCGAAACCGTGGCCCGTTTGCTCAAAAAAGCAAAAACTCCAAAACCCACCAACCTTTGCGAAACCATCGGCCAATGCCCGCTCTCTGGAGAGGCCAGGTCAAGCACCACGAAAAGAGCGGCGTAACTGACTCCGGAGAGAGCACTAAAAAGCACGCCCTTTTTTAAGTCGCCCGTAAAATTCGGATCAAAGGTAATGAGCAGTACAGAAAGCACTCCCAAAGCAATGCCACCTAATACTGCTGATGACGGAGCGTTTCCCCAAAGTAAAGAAAACACCGTAGGTAAGGCCACTGAGAGAACAGCAGCCGGAGGGCCCACGACTGCCACGTTGGCCGACTGGTAACCCAAGTAAAGCGCGCCCAACGCAGCCACTCCGATAAACCCGCTGGCCGCTCCGATCAACAAGTCAACGGTTCGCCACTCGCTACCCGCTACCGCTGCTGCGGTGAGAGCAAGAAAAAAACCGCCAAAAAGGAACGCCCCTAACGACTGACTGATGGTGGCACGGTCTGAGGAGTTGCGGGTGAAATGATCGCCCACCCCGACCCCTAGTGCTGCTGCTACTCCATAAATCGCCGACATGTTTAACCCGGCCTTTTCATGTTTTTTAAGGGTGGTATCCCAAGGCTTCAGAGATAATGGCTGCTACTTGAGCTAACCGCTGGCCAATGATTTCTTCCATGGTTTCGTCGGGAAAACGATAGGCCGGCCCGTGACTATGCAACGCACCCATCACCACGCCAGTGTTGTTGTAGAGCGGGGCAGCCACCGAGTTAATGCCTTCAGAGAATTCTTCGTGGGCCCATAGGTAGCCCTGACGGCGAGCAACCTCCAGGCGTGGACGAATCTGCTCAGGGTCGATCACCGTTTTTGAGGTAAAGCGATCAAGCGGCCGATCCAGAAATCTGTCTACTGCATCGTTTGGCCATTGAGACAAAATGACCAAGCCGGCAGGCACCACATGCATGGGTAAACTCACCCCGGTCCAATCTCTTATCTGAACCGGATGGGGAGAATCTGCCTCACCGATATAATGCACGTCATAACCGGCGGGTATAGACAAGCCAACCGTTTCGCCCAGAGCCTCTACGAGGTCAAGCAAATGCGGTTGAGCAACGGCCAAGAGGCTTTGTGTGGGGTCCACGGTGGTGGCCATGGTCAATAAAGCCGGGCCGATTTGGTAAGTGGTGTCGTCGGCTGTGCGCACGATTGCCCCTAAGTCTTCCAAGGTGTAAAGCAACCGAGCCACCGTGCTGGTGGGCAGATCTACGCTGCGGGCCAGGTCACTTATGCCGGCTGGTTTTCGCGTGATTTCTTCAAGAAGGGAGAACGCCCGATCAATGCTTTGTACAGTTTTCATATTTTGCCTCTTTGGGTAACTTTTGGCTGCTTGCCACCATCCGGGAAGTATGGAGATGATGGTGGACGCTTAGTGAAAAGATGAGTAGAGTTCCCACCATATAGGTATTTCCCGCATTATGGGAACATTGCAAAATTCACCACTTTGTGGGTTCGTCTCATAAAGCGGCCAATAGGGCACGTCCCTTATCTACGGAGGAACCATGGTAGAAGAACAACCCGAAGAAGAAATCATCTTAGCCGACCTGTCCGACGAGGACCTCGCCGCCCAAATGCATGACGACCTTTACGACGGACTGGCCGACGAAATTGCCGAAGGCACCAACATTTTATTAGCCCGCGGCTGGGAACCCGGACGGGTACTCAACGACGCCCTAGTAGAAGGAATGCGCATCGTCGGCATCGACTTCCGCGACGGCATCCTCTTTGTCCCCGAGGTACTTCTCTCGGCCAACGCCATGAAAGCCGGCATGGCCATCTTGCGCCCCCTGCTGGCCGAAACCGGCGTAGAACCGATTGGCAAAATCGTTATCGGTACCGTCAAGGGAGACATCCACGATATTGGGAAAAACTTGGTGGGCATGATGCTCGAAGGTGCCGGCTTCGAAGTTATCGACCTGGGCATCAACACCGATGTTGAAGAATTCCTCGGCGCTCTAGATGAACACAAGCCAGATTTCCTTGGCATGTCCGCTTTGTTGACCACCACCATGCCCTACATGAAGGTCGTTATCGACGTCCTCAAAGAGAAAAGCCTTCGCGAGGAATACATAGTCATCGTAGGCGGAGCCCCCCTCAACGAAGAATTTGGCGAAGCCATCGGAGCCGATGCTTACTGCCGAGATGCTGCCGTGGCCGCCGAAACCGCTCAGCGCCTTATCGCCGAGCGCCGCGCCGCTGCTTAACCCTAAGCCATGACCTCCGAAAGCCCAGCCGGGCACATGACCGGCGAACGCACGCTCATTGTGGCTTGTGGGGCCTTATCGCGTGAACTCTTGCAGGTGATAGAGGTCAACAACCTGCCGGGGGTAGAAATAGCGTGCTTGCCCGCCTCTTATCACAACACTCCAGACAAAATTCCTGACGCCGTGGCCCAGCGAGTACGTGCCGCCGCCGGACTTTACGACACCATCTACGTGGGTTATGCCGATTGCGGCACCGGCGGCCGCCTCGACGCAGTCTGCGAAGAACTCGGCGTAGAACGCCTCCCTGGTGCCCACTGCTACGAATTTTTTGCCGGCCAACAAACCTTCGCCCGACTCCACGACGCCGAACCAGGCACCTTTTACCTCACCGATTTTTTAGTCAAACACTTTGACCGCCTGGTCATCAAAGCCCTCTGGCTAGACACCCACCCCGAGTTGCTCAGCGATTACTTTGGCAACTACACTCGTTTGGTTTACCTCGCACAAACTGATAACCCAGACTTGGTGGCTCAAGCCGAAACCGCCGCCCAACGGCTTGGCTTACGTTTTGAACTTTGCCCCACCGGCTACGGAGAACTTGCCACCAGCGTGGTTGAACTGAGTTCCCCCAACCGGCAACCCATAGGAGCGTATTAACACCATGGCCACCGCATTGGTAACTATCTTTTGGCGCGATATCCCAGCGCAGATAACCGCACAAAAAGGCCGCACCCGAGAAAAAGGGCTCCTTGACGCACGTTTTCAGTTAGCCATTGACCAAGCGGCCATGGTGGCGGGCCTTACTGGGATCGACGATTACGTCACCCAATGGCGCCGAGAAAGTCAGCCTTGTAGTGCTGACTTGGCTCAAGAAGTCGCTGACGCCCTGATTCGTGTTGACATCGATTACCCGGCCGAACGAATCAAAAAACTTGTACGCTCCGGCGGCCTTGAACCAACAGAAGATCAAAACTCTTAAGAGGAGAACCTCATGACCGACACCATTCTTAGTTCAGCCAGCAAAGAGGTCGCTATCGGCTTCGGTCGGCCATTCGTCATGATTGGCGAACGCATTAACCCCACCGGGCGCAAACTGTTGGCCGAAGAAATGAAAAACGGTGACTTCAGCCGAGTGGCCGCTGACGCTATAGCCCAAACCGAAGCCGGCGCCCACATGCTCGATGTCAACGCCGGCATTCCCCTCGCCGACGAGCCCGCTCTGTTAGCCCAAGCTATTCAACTCGTACAATCGGTGACCGACCTCCCTATCTCTATTGATTCCTCAATCATTGAGGCCCTCGAAGCAGGCCTCGGGGTCTACCAAGGAAAAGCCTTGGTCAACTCAGTGACCGGCGAAGAAGAAGTCATGGAGCGCGTGTTGCCTTTGGTGGCCCGCCACGGCGCAGCAGTAGTCGCAATATCCAACGACGACACTGGAATCTCCGAAGACCCCAACGTACGTTTTGCCGTAGCCAAGCGCATTGTTGAACGGGCCGCCGACCATGGAATCCCCGCCTGTGATGTGGTCGTTGACCCTCTGGTAATGCCAATCGGCGCCATGGGCACGGCCGGCCAGCAAGTTTTTGCTTTGGTGCGGCGCCTTCGTGAAGAGCTCAAGGTCAATACCACCTGCGGAGCCTCCAACGTCAGTTTTGGGCTACCCAACCGGCACATAATAACCGGCACCTTTTTGGCCATGGCCATGAGTCACGGCATGACCTCGGCCATCATGAACCCCATGCACGCCGAAGTTAAATCAGCAGTAATGGCCGCCGACGTTCTGGCCGGAACCGACTCCGACTGTGCCGCCTGGATACGCGCCAACCGCGATCCCAACGCCCCTACCCGCGAACGCCGTGGAGGGCGTCGCCGCTCATCTTGACATGACCGCCGTCGACGACCACCTCGTTGTTTTTACCCCCTCAGGACGACGCGGCCAAATAACTGCCGGCACCACGGTGCTCGATGCAGCTCGACAACTCGGCGTAGACCTCGACTCTGTCTGTGGAGGTCGTGGCATCTGTGGACGCTGCCAAGTGGAACCGATGTTTGGCGAATTTTCTAAACATGGCATCACCGCTCAACGACAACACCTTTCGGTTTCTTCCATCATGGAAACCAACTATCAGGGCCGCCGTCCCCTCCTGACCCAAAACAATTTGGCTTGCGCCGCCACCGTTTGCGGCGACCTTGTTATTGATGTGCCCACCGAGAGCCAAGTCCACCAGCAGGTCATCCGGAAAGAAATAGACCTTGGCCGTCTCGAACTTGACCCAGTTCTGGTACTTCGCCTAATTGAGATAAAGGCCACCAACAACGACAACCCACAAGAACTCATCCTTGAGGCACTTGAAGAGCAATGGGGACTCACCACCCTGACCATTAGTCCTCTTGTTTCGCAAGAACCAATTTCTTCTGGACTTTGCACGGTGGCCATTCGAGACGACCACCAAGTAGTAGCCCATTGGCCGGGGCTAAAAGACCAAGCACTTGGCATAGCGATAGACGTTGGCTCGACCACCATCGCCGCCCACTTATGCGATCTGGCCACTGGTGATGTGCTGGCCACCGCAGGCACCATGAACCCACAAATTCGTTTTGGCGAAGACCTCATGAGTCGAGTCTCTTACGTCATGATGAACCCCGGCGGAGACACCGAAATGACCACCGCCGTACGTCAATCTCTTAACGACCTCATTGGTGAGCTTTGCCAACAAATTGATGTGTCGCCTCACCATGTCTTAGAAATGGTTCTGGTCGGCAACCCGGTTATGCACCACTTATTTCTCGGCATTGACCCGATACCCCTTGGCCAAGCACCGTTTATTTTGGGTATCGAAAAAGCAGTTGACCGCACCCCGCAAGACCTTGATCTTGACATTCACCCTGCGGGACGCATCCATGTGTTGCCTTGTATCGCCGGTCACGTCGGGGCCGACACAGCGGCGGTCATCTTGGCCACCCGGCCACAAGACAATCCCAAAGATCAGGTCACCTTGGTGGTTGATGTGGGCACCAACGCAGAGATTTTACTGGCCGGCAAAGGCCGCCTGTTGGCCGCCTCCAGCCCAACTGGCCCGGCATTTGAAGGGGCACAAATTACCGCAGGACAACGAGCCACCCCCGGGGCCATTGAACGGGTACGCATCGACCCCGAAACCGGTGAACCTCGTATTCGGGTACTGGGGGTTGACCCGTGGTCGGACGAACCAGGGTTTGTTGAAGCCGTAGCACCAACAGGAGTAACCGGCATCTGCGGCTCGGGAATTATTGAAGTAGTAGCCGAGCTTTTTTTGGCCGGGCTCATGGACGCCGATGGGGTGATCGGCGGAGCAGGCACTCGCCCGAGTTTTCGCATCGAACCCGACGGTCGCACCATGCGCTACGTCTTACATGATCCACAAGACGGCAGCCCTCCTTTAGTTGTTACCCAAAACGATATTCGAGCTATCCAACTGGCCAAGTCCGCTCTTTATGCCGGGATCCGGTTGCTCATGGACCATCTCGAAGTAGATCACCTTGATCACATTGAGTTAGCTGGTGCTTTTGGAAGCCATATAGACACCTTGCGGGCTACAGTTTTGGGGCTTATCCCTGATTGTCTCCCCGACCAAGTGCGTTCGGTGGGTAACGCCGCCGGGGCCGGTGCAGTCATCGCCTTGCTCTCCGGAGCCGCCCGACAAGACATTCAACGCATAGTCACCGAAATAGAAAAAATCGAAACAGCCACCGAACCAGCTTTTCAAGCGCATTTCATTGACGCCATGGCTATTCCTCACCGCACCGCCCTTTACCCCGGCCTGTCTACGCGCATGACCTTGCCCGAACGAACCATTACCGAGACCGGCCCAAGGCGCCGTCGCCGGCACACCCGTTGAAAGGAAGACCCCTATGAGTGAAACTCCCCGTCGTCGATCTGGCGGCCGCTCGGCTCGCCAGGCTGCTCGCCGCGAAAACACCGCAGAGGTCAAGCCCTACCTCACTCGCTCTATTGCCCCGGTGGAGTTAGTTCCTGAAGAAGGCCTGATTCAAATTGAAAAAAACGCCGACACCATTTTGGAAGAAATTGGTATTGACTTTCGTGACTACCCTTCGGCTCTTACTTTATTAAAAAATGCTGGGGCCTCAGTAGATGGCGAAAGGGTGCGCTTTCCCCGGGGCATGTGTCGAGAAATCATTACCGCTAACGCACCAAGCATGTACACCCATCATGCTCGCAACCCAGCGCGAAGCGTGCAAATCGGTGGCGACGCCACAGTATTTGTCCCTGCTTATGGGCCGCCCTTTGTACGCGACCTCGACCAAGGCCGCCGCTACGCCACCATCGAAGATTTTCGAAACTTCGTCAAGTTGGCTTACCTCAGCCCTCACATGCACTCCACCGGAGGAACGGTTTGCGAGCCGGTAGATATCCCCGTTTCTCACCGCCACCTCGACATGGTTTACGCCCATTTGCGTTACGGCGATAAACCCTTCATGGGTTCGGTTACTGCGGCCGAACGAGCGCAAGATTCTATTGACATGGCCAAGTTCGTTTTTGGTGATGAGTTTGTAAGCCAAAACACGGTGATGACCAGCCTCATCAATGCTTCATCGCCTTTATCATGGGATGCCACCATGTTGGGAGCGGCCGAGGCCTACGCCAAAAGCATGCAGGCCACCGTCATCAGCCCCTTTATTTTAGCCGGCGCCATGGCCCCAGTAACGGTGGCCGGAGTCGCCGCACAGACCCTGGCCGAGGCCTTAGCTGGCATGACCTTCGTACAATTAGTTAACCCCGGGGCACCGGTGGTCTTTGGCTCGTTTGCCTCCTCCATGTCTATGCAAACCGGCGCCCCCACCTTTGGCACTCCCGAACCAGCCTTAGTGCTTTTTACCATCGGCGCTTTAGCTCGACGTTTGGGTGTGCCATTTCGTTCCGGGGGCAGCCTGTGTGGATCCAAAATTGCTGATGCGCAAGCAGCGGCCGAAAGCATGGCCACCCTCTTGCCATCCTTATTGGGTGGAGTAAACTTTATGTTGCATTCTGCGGGCTGGCTCGAAGGCGGGCTCAGCATGGGTTACGAAAAGTTCATCATTGATGCCGACCAATGCGGGTTGATGTCCAAGTTGGTGGCCGGTGTTGACCTCAGCGAAAACGGCCAAGCCATGGATGCAATCCGCGAGGTAGGCCCGGGGCAACACTTCTTGGGGGCCGCTCACACCTACGCCAACTTTGAAACAGCCTTTGCTCGCTCGGAGATTGCCAACAACGACAGCTATGAGAAATGGGAAGAAGACGGCAGTTTGGATGCCGCTCAACGGGCCAACGCTATTTGGAAAAAGCAGCTCGCCGAGTATGAGGCTCCTGCTCTAGATGAGTCCATTGACGAGTCTTTGTTAGATTTCATGGCCCGGCGCAAAGAAGAGATTCCCGACAGCTTCGTTTAAAAATTCCCACTAAGTGGGATGTGTATCCCGCTTAGTGGAAATCTTAAGAAAAAAGAACTACACTCGTTAAACCAGTCAGGCCACGCCTGAAAGGCTTAATAACCGTCCTGCGCCTTAGTGCCCTGAAGATTCGAATTGAGAACAATGCCGTTCCCCTCTGACCTAAAAATCGCTCGCGCCGCAAAGTTGCGACCTCTCGTTGATGTCGCCACCGATGCGGGGATCCCCACCGAATATTTAGAGCCCTACGGTGATAGCACAGCCAAGATAAAACTTGAAGCCATTGAGGCCATGAGCGACCGGCCTAAAGCTCGTTACGTAGTGGTCTCCGCCATTACCCCCACTCCCCTCGGCGAAGGCAAAACCACCACTGTGGTCGGCCTCGGGCAAGGGTTCAGCCATATCGGCAAAAAAGCCACCATTGCCATTCGGCAACCATCTATGGGCCCCACCTTCGGCATTAAAGGTGGGGCCGCCGGGGGCGGTTACAGCCAGGTCGTTCCTATGGAACTCCTAAATTTACACCTCACCGGCGACACCCACGCCGTTACCGCCGCCCACAACATGTGCTCGGCCATGCTCGACGCTCACCTTTTTCACGGAAACAAAAGCAACCTTGACTTGCATAACATCACTTGGCGACGCGTAGTCGACATTAACGAGCGTGCTTTACGCAACGTGGTCATCGGCTTAGGCGGGCGCCTTGACGGCATACCCCGCGAAACCGGCTTTGATATTTCTGCCGCTTCAGAAGTAATGGCCGCCCTCGCCTTGTGCACCTCACTCCAAGACCTCCGCACCCGCATGGGTCGCATCGTGGTGGGCTACGACAAAGATGGCAGTCCAGTAACCGCCGAAGACATTGAGGTAGCGGGCGCCATGACGGTGATCCTACGCGAAGCCATCAAACCCAACCTGATGCAAACCCTTGAAGGCACCCCTGCTTTAGTGCACTGCGGCCCTTTCGGCAATATTGCCACCGGCAACTCATCTATCGTGGCCGACCAAATCGGTATCCACACCGGGGACTTCTTACTTACCGAAGCAGGCTTCGGTGCCGACATGGGCGCCGAAAGGTTCTTCAACATCAAGTGCCGCTACTCTGGCATCGCCCCCGATGCCGCGGTGCTGGTGGCTACCGTTCGTGGCCTCAAAGCCCACAGCGGTAACCACAAAATTGTGGCCGGCAAGCCACTTCCCGAAGCCCTCTTGGCTGAAAACCCCGATGAAGTGCATCAAGGTGGCGACAACCTGCGCAAGCAACTGGAAAACATGCAAATCCACGGTGTTTCCCCGGTGGTAGCCATCAACGTTTTCCCCGGCGACTACGACGCTGACATTAAAGCCATTGAAGAAATCGCCGACGAATACGGTACTCGAGTAGCCATCACCACCCACTTTGCCGATGGCGGAAAAGGCGCCGCCCAACTGGCCGAAGCGGTAGCCGAAGCAGCCGATGAACCCTCCAACTTTAAGGTTCTGTACCCCGACGAAATGTCTATCCGGGACAAGATTCGTACGGTGGCCCAAAAAATCTACGGGGCCGACGGTGTGGACTTCTCGGCCAAAGCCAACAAACAAATTGACACCTACGAAGCAAACGGCTTCGGCGAACTTCCGGTTTGCATCGCCAAAACACATCTCTCCATCAGTTCTGACGCTTCCCTTAAGGGCGCCCCCACCGGCTGGACCCTGCCCGTACGCGAAGTACGGGCTTCGGTAGGCGCCGGTTTTGTTTACCCCATTTGTGGTGACATGCGCACCATGCCGGGCCTTGGCTCAAGCCCCGCGGCGGCCAGAATTGACATAGACGAAAACGGTGAAATCGTAGGGCTCAGCTAATATGGGTGGCGCAAAAGCACTCCCCCGCAAAACTCGAGGCGACCAAACGGTTCAGCACCGGTTATTGGAAAACATGACCTATGAGTTGATTCCGCTTAAGAACGTACGCGACCAAGAAGCATTTTTGCCCGCCAACTCCACTATGTCGGTGACCTGCTCGCCCGCAAAAACCATTGACGACACCCTTGACCTTTGTGCCGAATTTGCCGCCCAAGGGCACACCACCATTCCTCACTTCGCCGCTCGCATGGTGGAAAGCCAAGAACATGTGGAGCACATCGTAAAGCGAGTCAACGAACAAGGTATAAAAAAGGTTTTCATTATCGGCGGAGACGCCGACCAACGCGGCCCTTTTTATGATGCGGCCAGCTTCATGCGGGCCTTTTTTGCCCTTAGCCCCAACATCGACACCGTAGGCATTGGCTGCTACCCCGACGGACACCAGGGCATTCCCGACCAAGCGCTTCTTGACGCTTTACGAGAAAAACAAACCCTTATCACCGAAGCCGGTTACCACGGGTATATAGCCACGCAAATGTGTTTTGACCCCAACAAAATCAAATCTTGGCTTAGCGAACAACGAGCCACCGGCCTCACCTTGCCCTGCCATATCGGAGTGCCGGGGGCCATTGACCGCACCCGACTAATAACCATCTCTTTACGTCTCGGCATTGGCCATTCGGCCCGTTATCTCAAAAAGAACAACTCCTCGGTCATTCGCCTCCTTTCACCAGGTGGCTATAACCCCAGCAAACTCCTTGCTCAACTCTCTAACCACGCCAACAAGCTCAACATCACCAACATCCACTGCTTTACCTTCAACGCCGTGGACACCACCGAAGACTGGCGCCTAAAAACCCTCGCCAAAATAAAAAACTAACTTGGCCAACTCGCCATCAAGGAAGCGAACTCGGTAGCGTTTGGCTATGACCACCACGCTTAACCCGCCTTCTTGGAACCCCTTCGACGCAGAGTTTATGGTCGACCCCTACCCGACCTACGCCCGCCTCCGCACCGAAGATCCCGTGCACCGCACCCCACTGGGCATCCTCATCTTGTCAAGATACGAAGACGCATTCCAGTTGCTTCGCGACCCCACCACTTCTGTACAACGCTTCGAAACCGACCGGGAAATCCCCGAACACATGAAGGCCCTGCAAGACCGACGCGAAGAGCGCGGGCCATCAATTTTGGGCCTCGACCCACCCGACCACACCCGCTTACGTAAATTGGTACAACGCACCTTCACCCCTCGGGCCATTGCTCGCATGCGGGACCAAACAGCAGTCATCGTAGACGAGTTACTTGATGAGTTAGCCGACGCCGACCACATTGACCTCATCACTGAATACGCCTTCATTATTCCCTTTATGGTTATCCATCGCATGTTGGGA
Source organism: Acidimicrobiia bacterium (assembly GCA_012959995.1). Lineage (NCBI taxonomy): Bacteria > Bacillati > Actinomycetota > Acidimicrobiia > Acidimicrobiia bacterium. The sequence continues at coordinate 50,541 of DUCC01000012.1, read as the reverse complement.
CTTCCCGATACCGACATCTACATGGTGCGCCAGTGGTCGCAAGATTTAGCCCGCACCCTGGAACCCTTTCTTACCCCCGAGCAAGTAGACGCCGCTATAAGCAGCGGTAAAAAAATGGATGAATACTTGCTTGATGCCATCGCCCAGAAACGCAAAAATCCACAAGGTGACCTATTAACTGCGCTGGTAGAAGCCGAAGAAGAAGGCGACCGCCTCGACGAAGAAGAGCTCTTATCAATGACCGGCCTACTCTTTGTAGCCGGCCATGAAACCACCGTCAACTTGATTGGCAACGGGACCCACGCTCTCCTCAGTCACCCCGATCAAATGCGCCTCGTGCAAACCGATCTCTCGGTTGATGAAAACATGGTCGAAGAACTCCTTCGCTACGACAGCCCAGTTCAAACCTCGGGCCGGCGCCTCACCCAAAACACCACAATAAGCGGAGTAGAAATAGCCGCAGACCAGATGGTCCTCACTGCCCTCGGGAGCGCCAACCGAGACGAAACCTTTTGGGGACCCACCGCCAACGACCTTGACGTCACTCGCCCCGAAGCAGGCCGTCACCTTGCATTTGGCAGCGGCATTCACCATTGTCTCGGCGCAGCCTTAGCCCGCATGGAAGGCGAAATCGCTATTACCCGATTGCTCCGCCGCTTCCCCGACCTGGCGCACCACGGGGACCCCGTCATGAATGGCCGCATCATTTTGCGGGGTCGAGAAACCTTCCCCGTTAGCTTGGGGACCCCTGCATAAGTTCCTTTTTAGAAGGGCAAGCGAGCGCACAGAAAATCGACCCACTGGCAAAAGTTACCGCCATAAACAGCCAGGTTCGATCAAAAGCCACCAACGGCCCTTTACTAGTTTGCGAAGTGAATACCGCTACCGCTATGGCGACCCCGGCGGCAAAGCCCATCGACGAGCCCGTGCGCAAAGTTGCACTGGCCGTAGCAAAACGTTGCGGAGGAACATTTTTCATCCCCATAGAAGAAAAAGTAGCGAACGAACAGGCCACCCCGATGCCCAACATAAGGTGAGCCGGAAGCAAAGTAGAGAAATACCCGCCCTCTCCGTTCGCCCGGATAATAAGCCACAGGGGGCAACAAGCGGCCGAAGCGCTGCCGATGACTACCAGCGTTCGGTGGCCCACCCGATCAGCGACTGACCCAATCGGCCCACCCAGCAGCGCTGCTAAAGCCGGGCCAGGTACCACGCCGAAACCTGCCGCTAACACCGACCAGCCCCAAAGTTCTTGGAGAAGCAGTGTGTTGAACAGCACCGTGGCAATAAACGCCGTGGAGAATAATGTTTGCCCCACCGCCGCCGACCAAAAAGCACGGATCCGAAATAAGTTGAGGTCCAGCAACGGGTACGGGTGCGTGGCCGACCGGCGAATCAAAACCAAAACCAACAAAAGCCCCACCAGCGCCGTAGCTAACGTAGAAGGAGAGCCATACCCCCACTCCCCGCCCTGCACTACAGCCACCAACAAAAGCGCTACGCCTAAGGTGCCGGCAGGAACCCCTAACGAATCAAAGCCATCTTCGGCATCCGGGTCGCTACTTTCGTGAACAAACCGTGGAGTCAAAACAAAAATGACCAAACCCACCGGCACGTTGACAAAAAATACCCACCGCCAATTAAAAGCATCAATCAAAATTGCCCCCATGGTCGGGCCAATCGCTGCCCCTAAGGCCGCGGAGGCACCCCAAATACCGATAACCATGGAGTGCCGGTCGGGAGGAAACTCAGGAAGAATCATAGAGAGCGAGGCGGGACTCAAAATAGAAGCCCCTACGCCTTGCAGCACCCGAGCAGCAATAAGAAAACCAGGGCTTGGCGCTACACCCGACAATAAAGAGCCAACCATAAAAACCGCTACCCCAATAAGGAAAAGCTTACGGCGACCTTTTTGATCGGCCAGCCGACCCGAAATTAACAAAAATGCCCCAACGGCCACTGAGTAACCCGAAAGCACCCAAGAAAGGCCCGCTTCGCTCGCCCCTAAGTCTCGACGAATAGAAGGAAACGCCACATTGACAATAGAGATATCTATAACGGTAAGCAATGCCGCGAGGGTGGCCACGCTAAGGGCCAACCAGGCTCGCCGTTCTACCGGTGTTAACTGATCAATGTTTCCGCCCATATACAAGACGCTAGAAGATGGCTACCCGAAATGCCTAGATGGGCTAGCGGCGATATACCCCAAAGCCGGTGAGTTCAACCCAACCGGGCCAAACCCGGTGGCTAAAGAACTGGTAAGACGGCCCTACTCCTAAGGCGAAAACCACCGTACCTACCCCATAGGACCCTCCCAGCAAGATGCCCAAAACGAGAATTCCTAACTCAATGCTGGTGCGCGCTAGGCGAGCGCTGCGCCCTGAATCCATTAAAGCGGTCATCATGCCGTCTCGTGGGCCTACCCCTAAACCTGCCCCTAGATAAAGCATGGAGGCGAGCCCCACCATGACTGGAGAACCAAACATCAACAACAAGCGAACCCACATCGTTGATGGCATGGCAAAAGCATCCATTGTTGCATCAACCACCACCCCAATGATGACCACATTGGCCAAAGTGGCTATCCCTAATGGTTGACGAAAAGCCACCAAAAGAACCAGCATCAACACCCCCACGCCAATGATTACTGTTCCCACTGATCGGTCGATTTGATTGGCTAACCCATCATGAAAAACATCCCAAGGGCCCACGCCAAAATCAGCCAGAAAAAGTAGTGAAATACCTGCACCAAAAAGAACCAACCCTGCAAGCATTGACAAGAGGCGGCCCGCGAGCGGCCCATTAGGCCGTGGGAGACGTTTTTCCATAGAAGATTAAGCCTTTCCTTAAATGGGTAAGCGCGCAAAAGCGGGCGGGAGAGCCAGAAACCTGACCCTACCGCCCGCTTAGTGCGTCAAGCGAAGATTATTCGCCGCCTGCGTTCAAGGTAATGGTGGCTCGTGTCCAACCATTGCCCTTGGTATCAATGTCCTTAGCTTCCAAAATAGCTACCGCAGCTTCGGCATACTCTGAGGTGTAGGCACCCGAGTCCGGAGCAGCAGCCAAAATGGATTCTGAAGTAGCAACGCTGATGGTTTGATCCCATTGCGCTGAATCCATGACTCCTACGCCACCAGCCGATGGCCAAATGAGACCGTTGATCTCATTCATTTGCCAAGCCTGGTGTGAAGCACCCAGTGCTGAACCATTGTTCAACACAATGTCAACACATGCTTGTGCGTTGTCACGGCAGTAAGCCCAACCTTCAAGGGAGCCGGCCACAAAACGAGTGGTGATGTCGGCGTAAGCCTCGTCGGAAAGACGGGCACCGTCAGCCCAAATAGCGTCTTGCAACATGGCGGTACCGACATCGTTCCAGTTGATTACCGAAAGGTCATCTGCGGTGTATAACTCGCCGGTATCCGGGTTGGTGGCTTCCAATACCTGTGCATATTCGTTGTAGATCATGGCTTGAGAGGCATCAATTTCGCCGGTCAACAAAGCCAGCATGTCAAAGGACTGTTGCACCAAGGTGAAGTCGGTTGCTGGGTCTAAACCAGCGCTGCGGGCGCCAGCCAGCAACTCGAACTCGTTACCCCAACCCCAGTTACCAACGGTCTTGCCTGCCAAATCGGCAGGGGTGTTGATACCGGAATCAGCCCATGAAACCTGCAAGGTACCGGAGCGCTGGAAGACCTGCGCCACGTTCACGATGTCCATGTCGCCTTCGCGAGAAACCAAGGCTTTTGGTACCCATGAAATAGCGAAGTCAACGGCGCCCGAAGCAAGTTGCTGCTGAGGCACGATGTCTACACCACCTTCAAGGATGGTCACGTTAAGGCAGTAGTTAGCGTAAATGCCACTATCAACCGCTGCGTAGTAACCAGCAAACTGTGCTTGAGTAAGCCATTGCAATTGCAAACTAATCGAATCAACGGTCTCGCAGTCGCCAGTGCCTACCGCTACGTCGTCAGAGCCGCAAGCTGCAGAAAACAACGACATGGCGGCCAGTAATGCGAGGATACGCATTGTTATTTTTTTCTTATTCATTTTCCCCTCCCGGGTTTATTGTTGGTTATTTCGACTTGGGTGGCCATACGCCACGGTGTGCTCAGGCGTTCGATGAGCACGGCTCCGGCAAAAAGAGCAAGACCAAAAGCGGAGGCCACGGCAATAGCGGCCCAGGCCACGTCATAGCGGGCGAAGGCGGCATTTGAGGTGATGACATTGCCGATGCGGTCTTGTGGGCCACCGAAATATTCGGCCACGATGGCGGCAATCACCGAAAGCGGAGCGACCACTCGCAAAGCGTTGGCAAAAAATGGAAGAGCATTAGGAACGCGCACCTCACGGAGAATAGTCCATTCGCTAGAAGCGTACGAACGCATCAGTTCAATTTCATCAGGGTGCACCTCAGTTAGTCCTTTAGCGGTATTAATAAATACCGGAAAGAACACCACAGCAATTACCACGGCTTGGTTGCTAACTACTCCAGTAATACCAAACCAAGCATTAAAAATGGGAGCCAAAGCGACAATAGGGGTGGCGTTCACCGCCACCGCTAACGGAGTCAGCCCCTCGTTAAGCGAGCGGAAGCGATTGGTGACAAAGGCCAAAACCACCCCAGCGAGTACACCCAACACCAGTCCGCTAAAAGCTATGCGCCCAGTTTCCCAACCGGCATGACTTAAGACAGGCCACTCGGCGAACAACTCAGCCCAGATCGACGATGGCTTGGGAAGCAAAAACTCTCTAATCCCAAAAACTATAATCATGCCTTCCCACAGCAATAAGCCCCCTACCCCCGTCAACAAAGGGGGCCAAAGAGCCGACCAGCGAGAGCGCATTATTGAGCGGCCTCCACGGCCCGAAGTGCTTCACGGATTTTTGTAGCCGTAGAAAAAAACTCTGGGTTTTCACGAGTATCTTCTGTGCGCTGCCCAAGATCTACCTCAATTATTGAATGCACCCGACCAGGGCGTGGTGAAAGCACCACCACGCGATTAGACAAAAAAGCTGCTTCGGGGATGGAGTGCGTAACAAAAACCACGGTGGTACCTGTTTCTTCCCAAATGCGCAGCAATTCAATCTGCATGTGTTCCCGGGTCATCTCGTCAAGGGCGCCAAAGGGTTCATCCATCAGTAGCAATTTCGGCTTGAAAGACAAAGCCCGAGCGATAGAGACCCTTTGCTGCATCCCGCCAGAAAGTTGGCGTGGGTAATGGTTACCAAAATCAGGCAACTTAACAAGGTCTAACATTTCTTTTGATCGGGCCGCTCGGTCGGCTTTTGACCAGTCACGTAACTCCAACGGCAACTCAATGTTGGCCGCTACCTTGCGCCAATCAAACAAACCGGCATGCTGGAACACCATGCCATAGTCCTGGTCCATGCGGGCTTGGTGGGCTGATTTTCCAAACACACTGACCGCTCCCGCTGAGGGTTCCAATAAGTCGCCAATGAGACGAAGCAAAGTAGATTTACCGCACCCTGAGGGCCCAATTAAAGAAACAAACTCACCGGGCTCAATGTTGAGATCAATACCAGAAAGGGCCGCTACCTCATCGACGCTTCCCTCGTTGAAGACTTTTCCTACCTCAGTTACTGATACTGCGTGTTCGCTGCTCACTAAATAACCTCTCTGGTGCGCCGCATAACCCAGCGCTCAGTCAAATTGATAAGACCAAATACAGTTAGGCCTAAAAAAGCCGCCCCGATTACTGATGCATAAAGCCGTTCGGGCGCCACGGCATAGCGTTGGGCGTACTCCAAAATGGCTCGCCCAAGGCCTGTTTTGGTGCCAATGGATATTTCACCCACAATGGCCCCCACGATGCTTAGGGTGCCAGCAATTTTTAAAGCCGGAAAAAGATAGGGACGGGAGGCTGGTAAGCGCAACTTAAACAAAGTAGTGCGCCACGAAGCGGCATAAGAACGCATCAACTCAACATGGTCGGCATCTGGGGATTGCAAACCCCGCAGTCCGCTTACCGCTACGGGGAAAAAGGTTAGGTAGGTGGAAATAAGCGAAATACTCAACAAGTCAGGCATGTTTTGTTGACGGCCCCAAGTAACCACCAACGGAGCTAAAGCAATAAGCGGAATAGTTTGTGACACATTTATCCACGGCAGCAACCCCTTTTCAGCCACCTTCCATCGGGTCATTAACACCGCTAAACCCATGCCGATAGAAAGCCCCAACACGAAACCAATAGATGCCTCTTGAAAAGTAAACCATGCCTTTTTCAAGAGGAACACATACATGGGCAGGGTGTCTCGACCGTCTCGAATGTCGGTGGTCAACTCGCCAAGAATGTCAGCGGCATGCGGCATGATGATGTCGTTGGTGGCGGTTGGTAAACCAAAATTGGTGCCCGGCCAGTGATCATCGGTTTGTTGGCCCATCCACTTATAACCCTCCCAGAGGGCTACCACCACGACCAAAGCCACCACCACGGTCAACACCAGGCGGAGGCGTTTGTTGATCACTGAAAAGCCGGAATAATGTGTTGGCCGTAAGCGTTTAGCGTCTCTTCTTTTTGGTCGTGCATCAGGTACACCGCAAACTGGTCAACGCCCAAAGCACGGAGTTCTTCTAAACGCTCAATGTGCGCTGCCTCGTTGCCCAAAATACAGAAGCGATCCAAAATCTCGTCGGGTACAAAGTCGGTATGTTCAGCACCCGCCCGACCGTGGTCGGCGTAGTCGTAGCCTTTGCGGCCTTCGATGTAATCGGTCAGGGCTTGAGGAACCATGGAACTGTCGGCGCCATAACGACCCACCAAGTCGGCTACGTGATTACCCACCATGCCGCCAAACCAACGAACTTGGTCTCGCTGGTGGGCGATGTCGTCACCCACATAGGCCGGTGCTACCACACAGAAAGTGATGGAATCCGGGTCGCGGCCTGCTTCTTCAGCGGACTGTCGAACGGCGCCGATGGTCCAGGCCGCTATTTGTGGGTCGGCTAACTGCAAAACATACCCGTCGGCTTGTCGGCCACAGAGCGCCAAGGCTTTAGGGCCATAGGCAGCCATCCAGACGGGCAGCGACCCTCCTTGGCGCCAAGGAAACGAGAGGGGTGTTCCGTGATAGTCGACTTCTTCGCCTTCGGCTAAGGCTTTGATGACCTTCATGGATTCTTCCAGAGTGGCCAAGTTGCACGGCTTTTTACCAATAACCCGCATAGCGGAGTCGCCTCGGCCGATACCACAAACGGTACGTTCGCCGTACATGTCGTTTAGCGTGGCGAACAACGAGGCGATAACCGTCCAGTCTCGTGTACCGGGGTTGGTGACCATCGGGCCAATGATCATTTTTTCGGTAGCGGCCAACATGGCGCCATAAATCGGAAACGGCTCTTGCCAAAGCACGTGGCTGTCGAAGGTGTACCCGTGGGTAAAACCTAAGGTTTCAGCCAAACGAGCCAACTCAACCACCCGAGAGGCCGGGGGGTCAGTTTGAAGTACTACACCAAAATCCATTACTAGTCTCCGATCAATCGTTTTGGGGGAAGCCCAGGTCAACGCTGCTGGTTGCGGGGTCGGGCCAGCGGCTGGTTACCACCTTGGGGCGGGTGTAAAAACGCATTCCCTCTGGGCCATACATGGTGGTGTCGCCAAAGAGTGAGTCTTTCCAACCACCAAACGAGTGGTAACCTACCGGTACAGGAATAGGCACGTTAATACCCACCATGCCTGCGTCGGCATCTTGTTGGAACTGACGAGCTGCTCCCCCGTCTCGGGTAAAGATGGCCGCTCCGTTACCGAAATCATTGTCGGCAATCATTTGCACGCCTTCGGCATAGGTGTCTACCCGGACCACGCAAAGCACTGGACCAAAAATCTCGTCGGTGTAAACGCTCATATCGGTGGTGACGTTGTCCAACAAAGAAACACCAATAAACGACCCGTTGCCTTCAAAGGCGAAATCTCGTCCATCGACCACCACATCGGCGCCTGCTTCGGCACCGGCGGCGATGTAACCCGCTACCCGGTCACGATGCTCACAGGTGATTACCGGGCCCATTTCTGAGGCGGGATCATCACCGTGGCCAATAACCAACTTGGACATGCGTTCTTTAATGGCCGGAACCAATTGGTCGGCTACGCCACCCACAGCCACCACCACTGAAATAGCCATGCAGCGTTCGCCAGCTGAACCATAAGCGGCAGAGACTGCGGCATCGGCGGCCAAATTGATGTCGGCATCGGGCAACACGATCATATGGTTTTTGGCGCCTCCGAGGGCTTGTACTCGTTTGCCGTGGGCGGCCCCGGTGGCGTAAACATATTTAGCGATGGGGGTTGACCCGACAAAGCTCACTGCTTTGATATCAGGGTGTTCCAGCAAGCGGTCCACTGCTACTTTGTCGCCGTTAACCATGTTGATGACCCCTGGAGGGAAGCCGGCTTCTTGGGCGAGTTCAACAATGAAGCGAGGAGCAGAAGGGTCACGCTCTGAAGGCTTCAAGATGAACGTGTTTCCGCAAGCCACGGCATTCGGGATCATCCACAAAGGCACCATTGCTGGAAAATTAAATGGGGTTATTCCCGCACAAACCCCCAACGGCTGCCGCACTGAATAAACGTCTACTCCCGTTGAGGCGTGTTCGGTGTGGGTGCCTTTAAGCGCATCGGCTACGCCGCAAGCAAACTCAATGTTTTCAATGCCTCGTGCTACTTCGCCACGGGCATCGTCGCCTACTTTTCCGTGTTCGGCGGTTAAACGACGAGCAATTTCGTCAGCGTTGGCTTCCACAAGGTTGCGAAAGTTGTAAAGCAACTTGGTACGGCGAGCCACCGACACGGTGCCCCACTCTTGAAAAGCTGCTTTAGACGAAGCGACTGCTTGGTCGACTTCTTCGATTGATGCCAAGCCGATCTGGCCGGTTTGTTCACCGGTCGCCGGGTTAAACACTGGTGCGGTGTTTCCCGAAGTGCCCGGTTTGGCTTGGCCATCAACGAGGTGATGAATTTCTTGCATTGGTGCTCCTGAAAATGATTAGTGAAGGTAAGTAGACAAACCACGTTTAAGGTAACTGCCGTCACCTTTTCGGCCGTGATAAGCGTTATCAGAAATAATGACCTTGCCTTTAGACATGACGGTGTCGACTTTGCCGGCAATCTCTATGCCTTCGTAGGCCGAGTAATCCATGTTCATGTGATGGGTGTCTACCGAAATGGTGCTGGTGGCTTGCGGGTCGTAGAGCACAATGTCGGCATCTGAACCGGGGGCGATAACGCCCTTTTGCGGGTAGATACCAAACATGCGGGCCGGGGTAGTGGAACAAGTTTCTACCCAACGCTCGAGGGTCATTTCGCCCATAACCACACCCTGGTAAATGAGGTCCATGCGGTGTTCAACCCCGCCGATTCCGTTGGGGATAGCCCGGAAGTCATCTACCCCAAGGTCTTTTTGATCCTTCATGCAGAAAGGGCAATGGTCGGTGGCCACGATGGACAGATCGTTGGTGCGTAGGCCCTTCCATAAATCGGTTTGGTGGGAGTGGTGCTTGGTGCGCAGGGGCGCTGAACAAACGTAACCAGCCCCGGCAAAACCTGGAGCACCGAGGTGGTCTTCCAGGTTGAGGTACAGGTATTGCGGGCAGGTCTCGGCAAAAACGTTGTGGCCTTTGTCTTTTGCCGCAGCCACGGCTTCGAGTGCTTCGCTCGATGAAAGGTGCACAAAATAAACCGGAGCGCCAGCCACCAGGGCCAATTGAATCGCTCGGAAAGTGGCTTCACCTTCCAACAACGACGGGCGGGTCAACCCGTGAAACACCGGGCCAGTATCGCCACGAGAAGCTGCCTGTTCGGCCAACACATCAATGGCAATACCGTTCTCGGCGTGCATAGAAATAAGCGAGCCGTTGTTGGCCGCTACTTGCATGGCTCGCAAGATTTGGCCATCATCGCTGTAGAAGACGCCGGGGTAAGCCATGAATAGTTTGAAACTGCTAATGCCTTCGCCGACCAAAGTGTCCATTTCTTTTAATGACGCTTCGTTAATGTCGCCCAGAATCATGTGGAATCCGTAGTCCACGGCGCATTCACCTTCGGCTTTTGCGAACCAGGCCTCTAGCGAATCGCGTACATTTTGGCCATAGGTTTGAACAGCAAAGTCAATAATGGTAGTGGTTCCGCCCCAAGCAGCAGCACGGCTTCCCGTTTCGAAAGTGTCGGAGGCGGCGGTTCCACCGAAAGGCAATTCCATGTGGGTGTGGCTGTCGATACCGCCGGGTATGACGTATTTACCAGTGGCATCGATAACCTCTTCGGCGCCGGCTTCGGCAGCTAATGCCGTATCCGAACCGGGTTGCAATAGCGCCACAATGGTTGCTCCATCCACCAACACTTCTGCTGCGTGGCGGCCGGTAGCGCTAACTACGGTTCCATTTTTAATGAGCTTGGTCATGATTTCCCCTCTTTGTCTTGGTTTATTAATCCAATGCTTTTATACAGTCAACTAAAATGTCGCCTGCTTCGTCAATTTCTGCTTCGGTCACCGTCATGGGTGGAGCGATACGTAAAACGTTGCCGTAGAGCCCGCCCTTACCGATTAACAGGCCAGCGACACGAGCTTGTTCAATGATTTGACTAGCCGCTTCAACATTAGGCTCTAATGAGCCGGGCTGCACGGTCTCGATGGCTTGCATCAATCCGCGACCACGGAGTTCGGCCACTACGGTGGAGTCATCAACTGCTGGTTGCAGTTTGGCCACCAAGCGCTCACCCATACGTTTCGAGTTGCCTTGAGTGTCGTTGTCCAACATGTAGTTGATGGTGGCGAGGGCACCGGCGCTACTCAGCGGGTTCCCGCCGAAGGTCGAAAGCGAGTTGCCGGGCAAAGAGTCCATCAATTCGGCGCTAGCCACTACCCCGCCTAAAGCCAAACCGTTGCCCACCCCTTTGGCAAAGGTCAAAATGTCGGGAGTAATGCCGTGAGCTTGGTAGCCCCAGAAATGGTCGCCGGTGCGGCCCCAGCCGGTTTGGACCTCATCAGAGATAAAGAGCACACCGCGGTTGTCGAGTTCTTTTTTCATGGCGCCAAAGAAACCGTCGGGTGGGGTGGCAAAGCCGCCCACTCCTTGAATGGGTTCAGCGATCATGGCCGCCACGTCACCGGAGGTCATCATGTCAAACACTTGGGTCAGGTCGTCGACACAGGCTGTGGTGTAAGCCTCGTCATCGAAAGCCCGGAAAGGGCTCCGCAAGCGGTAGCCGCCGTGGACGTAATTGACCGAGAGCCCGCTCACGCTGGTGGGTGACCAAGACCGTTGCGCAGTAATGGCAATGGTAGTAAACGACCGGCCGTGGTAACTGTTGCGCATAGCCAACACTTGGTTGGACTTCCGATAAGTAGTGGCCAGCATCAAAGCAGCATCATTGGCTTCGGTTCCCGAGGTGGTAAAAAATACTTTGGCATCGGGAATACCCGAAAGGTCAGCAATGAGTTCAGCCAACTCAATCATGGGTTCCGAAAGATAAAGCGTTGACGAGTGCAGGGTTTTGGGGGCCTGCGCTTGAATAGCTTGAGTGACCTCTGGGATGTTGTAACCCAGGCTGGTGGTCAAAATACCACCAAAGAAGTCGAGGTAACGGTTGCCTTCCACATCAAAAACGTGGCGTCCTTCACCGCTATCCAAAGAAATAGGAGGGTTGTAGTACTGGGCCAGCCAAGACGGCAACACCGCCTTATGGCGTGCTAAGAGTTCTGCGTTGGTAGCCATATTTTTCTCCGATGGGTCGTTGAACTACGGTTGAACCAGTGGGTCGTACATGTCGGGGCGGCGGTCACGGTAAAAGGCCCATTGGTTGCGGGTTTCTTCTACTTGGTCAAGGTCAAGGTCTCGTACGATGAGTTCGTTTTCGGTTTCTGAACAAACATCGCCCACGTACTGGCCTCGGGGGTCGACAAAATAAGTGGTGCCGTAGAAATCGTTTTCACCCAAGTCTTCAATTCCTACCCGGTTAATGGCGCCCACGAAGTACATGTTGGCCACCGCAGAAGCGGGTTGCTCAATTTGCCACAGGTACTTAGAAAGTCCACGACTGGTGGCCGATGGGTTAAAGACCATTTGGGCACCGTTGAGGCCCAAGGCACGCCATCCTTCGGGGAAATGACGGTCATAACAGATGTAAACGCCCACTCGGCCTACTGCCGTGTCGAACACCGGGTAGCCCAAGTTGCCGGGACGGAAGTAGAACTTTTCCCAGAAACCTTTGACCTGCGGGATATGGGTCTTGCGATATTTGCCTAGGTAGGTGCCGTCAGCGTCGATGACCGCTGCGGTGTTATACAAAAAACCTTCTTGGGCTTTTTCGTACATGGGCAAAATCAACACCATGTTGTGTTTAGCTGCAAGTTCTTGAAAGCGTTTGGTGATGGGGCCGTCAGGAATGGCTTCGGCGTAGTCATAAAAAGCGGCGTCTTGCACTTGGCAAAAGTACGGGCCGTAGAACAACTCCTGGAAGCACATAACTTGCACCCCATTGGCTGCTGCCTCGGCTACGTATTGCTCGTGAAGTTGAATCATTGATTCTTTATCGCCGGTCCACGCTGCTTGGACCATGGCTGAACGAACGATGTTTGTCATGGGTTTCTCCTCAAAATGTTTCAATCGGGTCTTGCAACATCATTTTCTTTCTGACACACTATGTGCCAATCGGCACACACACAATACCCATTTAGTAACAATCAAAAAAATATGCACAACCTCCTCAACATCATTACCAACTCCGTCACCGACAAAAGCCCGGCGGGTATCGCCGCCGCCGTGGGGCGTTTAATTAGCTCCGGCGAGGTCAGCGGCAACGATCGGCTTCCCACGGTGCGCTCCGTCGCTCAAGCCCTAGGCATTAGCCCTTCTACGGTGACCGATGCTTGGCGTCGTTTGCAGCATGCGGGGCTGGTCACTACTGACGGCCGGCGCGGTACCTTTGTTCGATCGCGCCGTCAACCAGACGACCCTGGCCGTTTTTGGCAAGTCCCTGTTGACCCCGATACTTACCAATGGGATCTCAGCACCGGCACCCCCGACCCCAAATTGCTGCCCTCGCTAGAAACCGCCCTCGCCTCTTTACGCAACGAACTACCCGTTTCGAGTTACCTTGATTGGCCAACCCTTCCCGCCCTGAATGATTTATTGGTTGAACAATGGCCGTACCCGGCCCAATTAATCACCGTGGTTGACGGAGCCATGGACGGTTTAGATCGCATTATTACCAGCAACATAAACTTCGGCGACCGGGTCATCGTTACCGACCCCGGGTTTCCACCAGCCTTAGACATGCTGGAGTTGGCTGGTGCTGAACTCCTCCCAGTGGCCATGGCAAAAGACGGACCCGACCCAGAGGCCTTTGCCGCAGCCCTTGAACTTGACCCTCAAGCGGTGCTCTTACAACCTCGGGCCCACAACCCCACCGGTTGGAATCTTTCTGCCCAACGAGCCGACCAATTAGCCGAACTTCTTGAAGGCCGTGATTTATTAATTATCGAAGATGACCATTCTGGCGAAGTTGCCGGGTCTGACCTCAACTCTTTGGGGAGCCGACTCTCCAACCAGGTAGTACACATTCATAGTTTTTCCAAGGCCTACGGCCCCGACCTTCGACTGGGCGCCGTAGGTGGCCCAGCCAAAATCATCAATGCGCTCATTCACCGCCGCCAACTCGGGCCAGCCTGGAGCAGCCGCTTATTACAGGGGGTTCTCCTTCACTTACTTACCGACCCGGCAGTGGCTCAACTGGTAAACACATCCAGCCATACCTACGCCCAAAGACGCTCGGCGCTGGTGGCGGCACTCGCTGAGCAGGGGGTCAGCATTCCCGGAGAGTCAGGTTTCAATCTTTGGCTGGAGGTCGCTGACGAATCCACGGCCCTCATCAGCTTGGCTTCTCACGGCATTGGGGCCGCCCCAGGGAGCCCTTTTTGCGTAAATAAAAAAAGCGACCACCTCCGTTTAACGGTGAGCACAGTAGACGGGGACTACGACCAGTTGGCAAAATTGTTAGCCGAAGCGGCCCGGGCTTCCGGTGGGCGACGCATCAGCGCCTAGCCTCTAGTCAGCACCAACTTTTCACCCCGCTTAAACAACGAGCTCGATTGTTGGGTATTGATCTTGTTTCGACCGACGAGAACAACGGTCCGCTCTTTGACTGGGATGGCACGTAGATTCAGTGGTCTCAACTTGCATCAATTTCTCGGCCAATAAACTGGGCGGCCATCGGCATACCTTACTTCCCGCGCTATGGGCCCACAGTTGGCACCTTTACGTGCTGCACTTACCTCTCAAGAACAGCGCTGGTTTGACTATGCGGTGGCCACCGAAATTGAACACTGATGACCTGCCCACATTGATGAGTTGGCCATGGCTACTTCATGGGAAGAGGACCAAACGCGAGGAGGCGGCGCCGTTTCGGTGGGTGGCTATCTTCCTTTGTTTCAAGACACGAACACCGATCTTGACATTCGGCTCTCCACGGCAGTTTCGTCAATCAATCATGCTGCCAGCGAGGTTCAGGTGGCAACAAACAGCGGGGAATTCACTGCAGATTCGGTGGTAATCACTTTGCCGTTAGGGGTGTTACCGGCCGGTACGGTTTCGTTTAATCCTGCGTTGCCCCTTAAACAACAATCAGCGGTGGACAACCTCGGTATAGGGCTCATCAACAAAGTGGTTTTAAAATTTAAAAACCGTTTTGGGATACCGGACTGACCTCATTGGTCACATGCCGAATCAACGTGGGCATTTTGTTGAGTGCTACAACGCTATGAAATGGACCGGTAAACCGATTTTGGGTGGCTACAACACTGCTCGGTCAGCCACCAAAATAGAGACTTGGAGCGATGATCAAATAGTTGAAGAAGCGCTTGCGGTAATTAATACTTGGCAGTTTTAGTCTTCACCGACCGGGAGCGCTAGCTCTTCAGACTGTATTTTTTGCGGCAATGCTTCCAATGCTTGTGGGGTAGTCAACTCGTCGCTTCCCACCCCCAGTTCGGGGAACTTGCGCAGCGAAGGCATGAGACGCCCATCTACTGAACCCACCAGTTTGTTGTAGGCATTGACCGCAGTGCTTAGGCCTCGCCCGGTTTTGTCTACATGCTCAAGCAACACACCGACCCGGTTATAAAGTTCTTCGCCCAACTCGGCAATCTCTCGAGCGTTTTCTGAAATACGGGCCTCTTGCCACCCGCGATGCACAGCCCAAAGTAAAGCCAACAGGTTCACCGGCGAAGCCAACAACACCTGCTTGTTCATGGCCTCAGCCAACAACTCGGGACGGGCCCGAGCAGCATCGGCCAGAAACGATTCACCAGGCACAAACAAGATGACGTACTCCGGTGCAGGGCCATCGTTGTGCTCCCAATATTTTTTAGAAGCCAATTCATCTACATGTTTTTTCAGAGCGAGGGCATGGGCCTTAAGTTCTAACTCCACCACCGCGGGGTCAGTAGCTTCTTGGGCTCGGGCGTAAGCCTCAAAAGGGGTTTTGGCATCAATAGCGAGATGAGCACCATTAGGTAGCCGTACCCGAACATCGGGACGCACCCGATTACCTTCTTGGTTTTCTCCTTGTTTTTGTTCTTCAAAATCGCAATAGGCCGTCATGCCGGCCATCTCAATCACATTGCGCAGTTGTTGTTCGCCCCAGGAACCTCGGTAGGTCGGTGAGCGCAAGGCCTGCGACAAAGTCACCGTGGAGGTATTCAACTCGGTGATCTTGGTGCCCATTTGTTTCATCAGCTCATCAACGGCCCCTTTGCGTTCTTTGTTTGATTCCTCCAAGCGCCCAACCTCCTCGGCCAGTTTTTTCATTTCGGCATCAAACGGCGCTTGAAGGCCTTGCATTTTTTGGTCAGCCAAGGTGAGGAACTGTTTGTTGTTTGATTCGAGGGCCGCCGTGGCCACCTCGGACATTTGCGCTTTTACCTCCGCCCCAATGTGGTGGGCTAACGCAGCGTTATCCAACGGAGGGCCGCTGGGTTCTGAAGATTGCCGCAAAGCCCAGACCACTGCGACAAGGGCAACCAACAAAGCAATGACGGTAATGATTTCCATGCCTCAAAGGTAGACGCGGGGTGTGACAATGTCGGGGTATACCTAGTTTTTAGTCCAAGTAGCTGGGTTTATAGTCACGGCGAAGCTCGATAAAGGCTGGCCCTGTTCTTTTCGTAGGGCATTGGCTCGAGCTATCAAAGCAAGTTTCGCTACGGCCTCTCGGCCGGGTAGCCCCACCGAAGAGAACCCGCCTTATTCGTCTACCAATTGCACCCGGTAATCCCGAACAACCTTGGTATCCCAAAACGCCTCATCATCATGCAGGCCTAACTTCGCCTAATATCTCAAACCCAAACTGCGGATCCATGGTCTGACCCAGGCCCGTAGAAGATTAAGCTTCAGCTCGGGCGAACAGGGTGGCCATAGCGTTAATCATGGTGGGCCAAGCCGCTTCGGGAAGTTCATGACCCATGCCATCGATCCACACCAACTCGGCACCCGGCACGGCATCGGCAGTTTCTTGGCCACCTTGCGGAATAACCAAACGATCACCTGTGCCATGAATTACCACCGTCGGAAGATCAACCTGTTGCAAGCCCTCGGTGCGATCGCCGTCAGCAACAATAGCTGCTGTTTGCCGCACCTGCCCCTCCGGGTGCCAAGCTCGGTCAATGCCTTCCGCCACCCGTAGGCGCACCTCATCCTCATCAAAAGGAAACCCGCCGCCCGAGAAAAGTCGGGCTGCCTCAATCCCTGCCACGATGCGCTCTTCGCGAGTTTCTGGGGCTTCACCCATCAACGCAGCCGAAACCTCATCGTCACCAAGAATAAACCGCGGCATAGAGAAAATAGACGTTAACGAGCGAGCCCGCTCTGGGTGGTTGATTACCAAACGCTGGGCAATCATTCCGCCCATGGAAGCCCCCACAATATGCGCCGTCTCATAACCCAAAGCATCAAGCACCCCGATCGAATCAAGCGCCATATCTGCTAACACGTACGGGGCATCAACCGACTCACCGGCTACAGCAGCCCCAAAGATTTCCATCATGTCGGGGTCACCAAGGTGATCCAAATAACTTGATAAACCAATATCTCGATTATCAAAGCGAACCACCCGATAACCCTCATCCGCTACCGCTTGGCAAAGTTCTGCTGGCCAGGTGATCATCTGCGCACCCAAACCCATGATGAACAGTACGGGGGGCGCCTCAGCGTCTCCAAAAGTCTCGTATTCGAAAGTCAAGTTGTTGGCTTCTAACTGTGGCACGGTTACTCCAAGTGGTGTGATCAATGGTCTTAAGGCTATGTTCTCTAAATGAGCGAACAACTATGGCAGCGTACGGCCGGCGAGCTCGCCGACCTTATTTCATCTAAGCAGGTATCAAGTCGCGAAGTCATTGATGCCCACCTTGACCGCATTGGACAGGTCAATGGCCACCTCAATGCCGTGACCGTCACTTTGACCGAACGGGCCCAAACGGAGGCGGATGCTGCTGATGCGGCTATCGCCGCCGGCGAAGACCTCGGCCCACTCCATGGGGTCCCGTTCACCATTAAAGAAAATATTGACGTGGCCGGCACCGCCACCACTAGTGGACTCCCCGTCTTTGCCGAAATGGTTTCCGCGGTTGATGCCCCACTGGTAGAGCGCATGCGTAATGCCGGTGCCGTGCCTTTGGGTCGCACCAACCTGCCCGAACTAGGCTTGAGGGTTTCCACCAACAATCCCCTACGAGGCCTCACCCGCAACCCATGGCACCCCAACCTGACCGCGGGTGGTTCCAGCGGCGGCGAAGGCTCAGCCATTAGTTCAGGCATGTCCCCCATTGGCCTCGGCAACGACATCGGCGGTTCGTTGCGCAACCCAGCCTTTTGTTGTGGCATCGCCTCGTTAAAACCTACCCACGGGCGTCTGCCCCACTTTAGTTCTTTCGAACACGACCAAAATGATCCGCTTTCTTTCTACCTCATGGGCACCGATGGCCCGATGGCTCGCTCGGTTGACGACCTTTGGACAGCTATGGCCATCCTCAACGGTCGGGACTCTCGCGATCCTCGCTCAGTAACCGTAGCCATGGAAAGCCTCGAGGCTCCCCGCAAAGCGGCCATTTTGCGTGAAGTGCCCGGGGGCCCTTGTGACCCGTGGGTTACTGATGCCGTCAACAAAGCTGCCGATGCTTTGGTCGCTGCCGGATGGGAGATCACTGATGCCACCCCGCCGGAGATGGAACGCTGCCAAGAAGTCTGGGGCCACCTACTGTCCCTTGACATTGGAGTGATAATGCAAATGGCTCGCCCCATGCTTAGTGAAGGTTTGGCCGACAGCTTGGACGAAATGGGCGAAAACTTTCCCAGTGAAAGTATGCCGCCGCCCTTAGTGCAAGCCGAGTTCGTACGCCTCAGTCGCTTGTGGAGCACCTTCTTTGATGAAAACCCCGTGGTTATCATGCCCACCTGGACCACTAAACCTTTTGAACACGATGCCGACTTGGATTCAATGGGCATCCCCGGTTTGACCAACTTGTTGCGCTGCATTACCCCACCCAATATTTTAAACCTACCGGCCGCTTGCGTGCCGGTAGGGGTAAGCGAAGGTTTAGCGCAAGGCGTGCAATGCGTGGCCGACCGCTGGCGAGACGATTTAGCCCTAGCCGCTGCCGGGGCCATTGAAGCCCAACTGGGGATTATCACCCCCATTGACCCAGTGGTCTAAAGAGTTTTTGCACCCTGAATCAGTTTGACCGGTACCCCAGCCATGGTGGTCAACTCGCCGGTGGCTTCAATGCCTCGGGCGGTCAACGAAGCAGCGATTTCATCAACCACCACGTTGGTGAGTTCGTCTTCGTGCCCACTGTGGGTGGCGTACAACGGGTGGTCAGGGTGGGTGAAATCTTCATCAAGTAAAATAATGCGGCCACCAGGGGCCAGCACCCGAGCCAGTTCGTCGAAAGCCGCTTCGAGATCTACCCAATGGTGAATAGCGTTGACTGTCCATGCTGCGTTAATGGCGCCATCTTCGGCGGGCAGGTTCTCTGCCACCCCATCGGCCACGGTTATACGACTGCGGGCTCGTTGTCCCAATCGACGAAAAGACAACATCTTTCGCATCATCGGTGAAGGGTCCACGGCAATAACTGTGGCCCCTTTACGAGCCGCCACCACGGTAGCCGGGCCCATACCAGCACCTATATCAAGCACCGTTTCGCCGGCCTGCACGTTTACTAAAGCGGTGACCGCCCGGTTGGTATCAGACTGCCAAAACTTGCGGATCTGCCGCAACCAATGCAGGTTGGCCCGTAAGCCTTTGTCGTGTTCGTGTACATGCTGATGATGGCCCATTCCTCCAGCCTAGAACTCGAATTTAGAACTCGGTGCGGATAATCCAAAGGTCTGGGAAGACGGGGTTAAACAAGGTGGCCTGCAAATATTCCACCCCTAATGACCCGCCGCTGCCCATCTTGGCCCCAATGGTGCGCTGTACCATCTTTACATGCCGGTACCGCCACTCTTGTAACCCCTCATCAAGGTCGGTGAGGGATTCACAAAGTTGGGCGATGTCCGGCCGGTTGCGGTAAGCGTCCAGCAAGATGGCCTGCACCTCAGGTGAAGATTCGGTGGGTTGGGTGACGTCACGGTCCAGGATTTCTTGAGGCACTGCCGAACCTTCGTTAGCCAGGTAACGCAAAAAGGCGTCCCATAGGCTGGGGGCGCCAAAGCGGTCTTCAAGGCGCCGCAACTCTTTGGGCCGGTCGGCAAAGTGGGCCAGATGCTGCGGATCTTTTAAGCCCAGCAGGTACTCCAACTCCCGAAACTGGGCCGACTGAAAACCACTGGCCGAATCTAAAAAATCCCGGAAAGAAACAAACTCCAGCGGAGTCATGGTCTCCAGCACATCAAGTTGCCCGACCAAGGTTTTAAAGATTTTCAAAATACGTTTCAGTTGATGCGAGCCCCGGGCGGGTTCGCCTTCGGTGATGTAGACCGCCAACTGGTCGGCTTCATGGAGCACCTGTTTAAACCAAAGCTCATACACCTGGTGGATGATGATGAACAGCATTTCGTCGTGTTCAGGCCCATCCGAGAGACACTGCTGAAGGTCCAGCAGTTCATCTATTTTGAGGTAATCACCGTAAGTGAGGTCCATGCTTTTCTCCTTAACTGGGTAGCGGTTCGAGGTCAGCCACCAAGGCAGCGGCGGTTTCCCAACACACCTCATCCACTGTGGCAATCCCGGCCGTGAGTTGATCTAAAATCTTTCCCTGAGCCCGAGCCCGGCTTTGGGCCACCGCGTACGGAACGGTGCTGAACATGACCATGCCGTAGCGCGGCACAAACGTTTCGGGCCAACGTTTTTCCATTTCTAGGGCCAACGCTCGCTTCAGCACGTAGCGCTCATCAACCACGCTGGTGCTCATCTCAACATAATTGTCGACCGCCATGTCAGCAATGGCGTCGGTGTCTGGTTTGCGGCTTTGTTCAAAAGCGGCAAAGGCCGTTGCCCAATCGTCAGGGTGCTCTTTGAGAAAACGGTCGAGTTCAATACATGATTCAAACGCCGCATTCATGCCTTGACCATGAAAAGGCACCACCCCGTGTGAGGCATCACCCAGCAAGACCGCACGGTCTTGAAAAGCCCACCCGGTGGTGCGCACGGTAGCCAACAAGCCCAAAGGGTTGGCGGCAAACTGGGCGGTCAGGTCGGGAGCCAGGGCCGCAAAGTCTGCGAAGTGCTGGGCAAAGAAGTCGGTTACTTGTTCGTCGGTAACTAGTTGTTCAAAGGTGTTGCCCGGGCCTTCCACGGGCAAATATATGGTGACGGTAAAAGAGCCGTCGGGGTCGGGCAAAGCGATCAACATAAAGTCTTTATGGGGCCAAATATGTAAGGCCGCTCGCTCGATAAGAAACTCCCCGTGGGGGCCGGCGGGCAAAGTGAGTTCTTTGTAGCCGTGCACTAAAGGCTCCAAAGTTAGTTGACCCCCGTTGGCTTCCAACACCGACTCTCGCACTGCCGAAGCCGAACCGTCGGTGCCAAATACCATGACAAAGGGAACCTCCACCGTTTCTTCACCTCTGGTAAAGGTGAGGAGGTTCTGGTCAAAGTCCACGCCCCGGCAACGCATGTCGAAATGAATGGTTACCCGGCCGGTGGCTTCAGCGGCGTCAAGCAACACACTGTTCAGCGCCGTACGGGACACCGAGCTGATGTATTCATGGGGGCGGCTTCCATAAGTTTGGAGCGATGTTTGCCCGTCTTCGTCGTGGATCATGCGCCCATACATCGGAATCAGCGAGGGCTCCACCTCTTCCATAACCCCAATGGCTTTCAAGGCCTCAATGCCTCGAGTGGCCAAAGCCAGGTTGATGGAACGCCCGGCCGAAATATCGGTGATGCGCATGTCGGGGCGGCTCTCGTAGACCGTGACGGTGTGGCCTTGCCGAGCCAACAAAACGCTCAGCATGGACCCCGCTGGGCCAGCCCCAATAATGGTCAGGTGTTTGCTCATTGCAGCATTTCTTTAAGTATTTGCACAAAGCGATAAATATCAAGAAACGTGTTGTAGAGCGGCACGGGGGCGATGCGGATCACATCGGGGTAACGCCAGTCGCAAGCCACCCCTGCGGCTTCCAATGCTTCGAAGACTTCTCGTCCGGGCCGATGCCCAGGCATGACCCGCAAAGAGAACTGGCAGCCTCGTTGTGCAAGGTCTTGCGGGGTGATGTTTTGTATTTCTGTTGGCAATTCTTGGGCCAACAAGAAATCCAGGTAAGCGATTTGTTTTTCGGTTTTTTCTCGCAAGGGGCCCATGCCGCCTGCTCGGGTAAAGACTTCTAGCGATGACCGAATAGGCGCCATGGCAAACACTGGTGGGTTTGAGGTTTGCCACCCCTCAACGGTGGGTATGGGGTCAAATACGTTTTCCATTTCGAAACGGGTGGCCTTGTTGGTGCCCCACCAGCCTTCGAAACGCGGCAGGTCGGTGCGGGTGATGTGGCGTTGATGCACGAAGCATCCGGCGGTGGCTCCGGCCCCCGAGTTGAGGTATTTGTAGGTGCACCAGGCGGCAAAGTCGGCATCCCAATCATGCAGTTCTAACTCAATGTTGCCTACCGCATGGGCCAAGTCGAAGCCCACCATGGCTCCCACGGCGTGGCCTTGAGTGGCGATGCTTGCCATGTCGAACACTTGGCCGGTGTAGTACTGCACGCCGGGGAACAACACCAAAGCCAGTTGATCGCCGTGTTGTTCTATGGCCGCGGCGATGTCTTCTTCTCTTAGGCAGTCTTCTCCGGGCCGGGGGTCCACGGTGACCAGTGCGCCGGTTGGGTCGAAGCCTCGTTGCCGTATTTGAGATTCCACGGCGAAATGGTCCGAAGGAAAAGCGTGCCCTTCAATAAGGATTTTGAACCGCTGAGCGGTGGGTTGGTAAAAACTGACCATCAACAAATGCAAGTTGGTGGTCAGGCTGTTCATTACCGTGACCTCTTCGGGTTTAGCGCCCACCAGTTCGGCCATGGGGCCAGCCAACGACTCTTGATAAGAGGCCCACGGGTAGTCGGGCTCTTGGTCGGTCACCTCGTGGCCTCGCACTCCCATCTTGCCCCATTTGGCAAACTCTGCTTGCAGATATGCGCCGGTTTGGGCCGGCGGTATACCCAGTGAGTTGCCCACCAAATAGGTTTCGGTTTCTCCTTCTGGGGTGACGGGCAACACGAACTCGTGGCGAAAAGAAGCCATCGGGTCTTGGTCGTCAAGGCGTTGGGCGCAGGCCTCGGTGAGGTCAAAAACTTCAGTCATTTCCTACTCCAAAAAAGTTTGCCGCATTGTCGTAAAGCACTGCTTGGCGAGTTGCGTCGCTAAATAATGGTGACTCTTCGATCATCTTGCCGGGGTGGATTTCTCCCAAAGGAAACGGGTAGTCGGAGCCCATAAGCACCCGCGACTCCCCCATTACATCAAGCAGGAAACGCAAAGTGGTGTCATCAAACACCGCTGAATCCACACTAAAGCGCTCCACATATTCTGAAGGAGGGCGCGGGCAGTCTTGGCGCACAATGTCCCGACGATGCCAAGCGTTCTCTACCCGCCCCAGTTGTTGGGCAAAGTTGCCGCCCCCGTGAGCAAAGCAGATTTTTAGGTCGCGGGGCAGGCGTTCAAAAGCCCCCGACAGAATCAGCGACAAAATAGCTAAATGAGTTTCGGCCGGCATGCCCACCAACCATTGCAACATGTATTTCGGCATCCGTTCTGCCGCCATCATGGACCACGGGTGCACCAGCACCGGAATACCTTCACCAGCACAATGCTCAAGAAAAGCCAACATAGTCGGGTCATCGAGGTTGCGGCCTTCCACATGGTTACCGATGTGCACCCCGACATGGCCGGCGGTCACCGCTCGAGAAACCTCTTGACATGCTCGATCGAGATCTTGTAGCGGCACCTGGCAGAGAGGGCGCAAGCGTTGAGAGTCGGCAGCACACATTTCTAACGCCAAATCATTTATTTGTGCAGCCCACTGGGTGGTTCGGTCGGGGTCACCCACATAGGAAAAGAGAATCGGCGTAGCCGAAATGACCTGAATGTCCACCCCGTTGACGTCCATCTCGGCCAAACGGGCATGCGGATCCCAAAGGGGAGCGTGGACCGGGCGGTATTCCCGATCACCGGCCATAATCATTCCCGCTTGGTCGTTGTCTACCCGCAGCCAAGGGGCATCTTCAACACCTAAAACTTGGGCTTCTTCCCGGCTGACCTCAGGAAAAAAATGCGCATGAATATCTATTTTCACGCTTCATCCCGGCTGGGGTGCAGGTGGCCGCACGAACCACAAGTGCGCTTTTCTTCACTGTCATAAAAAGCACTAAACAGCGGTGGGAGGTCATCCACGATGGAGTTCAAGATGACCTCCGCTCGATAAACCAAGGCAAAGCACTGTGGGCAATACCACTCAAAAGCGTCCGCTGCGCCGGGAGGCCGAGCCGGTTCAATGACCAAACCCACGCTGTTAGCGTCCGGGCGTTGCGGCGAATGACGAGTATGCGCAGGCAAGAAAAACACTTCGCCCTCTTTGATCTCAATATCAATCGGGGGTTGGCCAGATTCTTCGACTATCCGCAAGAACATGTCACCTTCGATTTGGTAAAAGAACTCGTCTACCGGGTCATCGTGATAGTCGGTGCGCACGTTGGGCCCGCCCACTACAAAAGCCATCAGGTCGCTGTTTTCCCAAATCAACTTGTTGTTGACCGGGGGCTTTAAGAGGTCACGATGATCGTCAATCCAGCTTTTAAAATTGAAAGCCTTCAAACTTCTTGCGTCAGGCATGGGCTACTCCTTATTTTTCTTGCGGGTGGTAAGCGACGGCTTTAATTTCGATACGGATCAGCGGGTGAGGTAACTGATGCACAGCCACCGTGGTACGGGCCGGGCCGTCGTGATCAAAAAACTCGCCGTACACCTCGTTGTAGCCAGCAAAATCTTCCATATCAATCAAAAACGACGAGATCTCCACCACATTGCTGAGGTCTGATCCGGCGGCATGCAAGGTGTCGGCAATATTTTCGATCACTGACCGAGTCTGAGCTTTTATGTCGAAAGTGGTTTGGCCAGCAGAGTCCACTTCCGCACCCACAAAAGTGTCGTCGGGGCGGCGAGAACTGGTGCCAGAAACAAAAATAAAATCCCCGGCACGGCGGTAATGCGGGTACTTGCCGCGTGGTTGGGCTTTGCCGGCAATAACCCCCGAATCTTGGACTCCAGAGTTGCTGGTTGAGGACTGGTCGCTCATGAGCCCACTACCCGAAAAGAAATTTCGCCCAAATGCTGCACAGCCAAGGTGACCGTGCTGTTTGCTTCTAGCGGTACCGCTGCCGTAGCGGCCCCCGCTAACAAGATGCTGCCGGCTGGGAGTTCGGCACCGCATTCTTTGGCTAAGCGGGCGGCATCTATCACCGACTGCAACGGGTTGCCGCTAATGGCGGCGCTGCTCCCCACCTGCACTTGTTGCCCGTTGACGCTCATGACCATGCCCAAGTTGGTGGTGTCGTCAAGTAAGTCGGTTTGATTTTGCCAAGGCCCCAGCACATAACCCGCTGACGAACAGTTATCGGCCACTACATCGCTTAACGAAAACTTGAAGTCTCGGTAACGAGAATCAATGATCTCGAGCGCCGGAGCCACCGCATCAACGGCCAACCGGGCTTCGCCGAGCGAGAGGTCCCCAGACACGGTTTTTCCGAGACGAAAAGCCACCTCAGGTTCTACCCGCGGGTGCACATAGGCGGTCAGGCCGGTGGTGCCGCCGTTATCTATGGCCATGGCGTCGGTGAGCACACCAAAGATGAGGTCATCGACCCCCATTTGTTCTCGTTTGGCGGCCGAGGTAAAGCCCATCTTGACCCCGGTAAGGGTTTCGCCACGGTTAACTCGCAGCGCCAATAAAGCCGTTTGCACCTGGTAGGCCTCGGCGATGTCTAACGGTTCGGCGAGTTGGTCAATAGCGGTTGCTTGAGCCTGGGCCGCATCTAACCGCTCGGCTATTGCTTGAATCTCAATCATGCTTGTTCCTTTTTGGCCACCATGTCTAAGGCGATATCCATCAACATGTCTTCTTGGCCCCCAACCAAACGGCGGCGGCCGGCTTCCACCAGCACCTCACGGGTTTCTAGCCCGTGGGCGGCCGCTGCTCGTTCGGCGTGACGCAAAAAGCTGGAGTACACCCCGGCATAGCCAATAGACAAGGTTTCTCGATCTACCCGTACCGGCCGGTCTTGCAACGGGCGTACCAAATCGTCGGCAGCATCCATCAAGGCAAAAAGGTCACACCCGTGGTTCCAACCCAAGCGATCCGCAGTAGCGATAAAAGCTTCTAACGGCGTGTTACCCGCGGCCGCCCCCATAGACGCCAACGAAGCATCAACCCGGGTCACCCCGTGTTCTACGGCGATCACTGCGTTGGCTACCCCAAGAGCCAGGTTGTGATGGGCATGCATCCCTCGCTCAGTTTCCGGTTGCAGCACTCGATCAAAGGCTTCGAAGCGGGCCGCAATGTCGTTCATATGCATAGCACCAGCTGAATCAACCACATAGACGCATTGTGCTCCCGCATCTTCCATTATTTTGGCTTGTTGAGCTAAAGGCTCCGGGTCGTTCATGTGGGACATCATCAAAAAACCCACCGTGTCCATACCCAAGTTGCGGGCTTCGGCTAAATGCTGGAGAGCCACATCGGCTTCGGTGCAATGGGTGGCCACCCGCACCGAGGTGGCCCCGAGGTCATGAGCTTGACGGAGGTCATCAATGGTGCCGATACCGGGCAACAAGAGCACCGTGATACGGGCTTGGGTGACCACCTCGGCCACTGCGCTTATCCATTCAGCGTCGGTGTGCAGGCCAAAGCCGTAGTTAAAACTTGACCCGGCTAAGCCATCACCATGAGCGATCTCAATGGAGTCCACCCCGGCGGCATCAAGCGCCGCGGCGATAGACCGCACAGTGTCGAGGTCATATTGATGATTAATGGCATGCATGCCGTCACGCAAGGTGACGTCAGAGATGTAAAGACGGTCAACGACAGTCACGAGGATGCTCCTTTTCGGGCCGCCACTACTTGTTCACCGGTGCGTAAAGCCGCCGAGGTCATGATGTCTAAGTTCCCGGCGTAAGAAGGCAAATAGTGGGCGGCGCCTTCCACTTCTAAAAACACCGTGACCTTCCAGCCTTCGCTAAACGTGCCGATACCCGGCAACAACAAAGGTTCTTCAATAGCTTCAAACTGTACGTCTTGTTTAAGCCGGTAGCCGGGCACGTAAGCTCGCACATCGGCCACCATGGCTTCCACCGCTTGACGCATCGCTCCTTGGTCGCCGGGTCCGGTAAGGCAAAACACGGTGTCGCGCATGGTCAGCGGTGGCTCCGCCGGGTTCAACACAATGATGGCTTTTCCGTGGGTGGCGCCGCCTATTTTTTCTATTGCCCGCGAAGTGGTTTCGGTGAACTCATCAATGTTGGCTCGCGTACCGGGGCCAGCCGAGCGTGAAGCAATGGAAGCCACGATCTCGGCGTAATGCACTTCAGCATGAGCCGCCAAAGCAGCCACCATAGGAATGGTTGCTTGTCCGCCGCAGGTCACCATGTTGAGGTTGGGAGCTTCAAGGTTGACATCAAGGTTGACTGGCGGCACGACATACGGGCCGATGGCCGCTGGGGTGAGGTCGATTACTTGTTTGCCGTGGGTGGCCAGCACTGCGGCATGGTGGGCGTGTGCCCCGGCTGAGGTGGCATCAAAAACCAGCGAGATATCGGCGAACTCATCTAAAGCCACTAGGCCGTCGATCCCTTCGCTGGTGGTCGCCACCCCCATGCGTTTTGCGCGGGCTAAGCCATCGGACTCCGGGTCGATGCCCGCCATGGCCGTCATCTCCAAAGATTCTGAGAGTCGCTTAATTTTGATCATCAGGTCAGAGGCAATGTTGCCCGACCCGATGATGGCCACTTTGGCTGCTACTTCACTCATTGAAAACTCACGCTTACCTCTCCTACCCCGTTGATATCTATGTCATAGGTTTCACCAGCGACGGCGACCACCATAGGCCCCAAAGCACCGGTCAACACAATTTCTCCCGCTCGCAAAGGCACACCAGTACTGGCTTGGTATTGGGCGAGCCACGCGGCAGCGTTCAGCGGGTGACCTAAGCAGGCGGCTCCGACACCGGAAGAAATAATTTCCTCACCACAGGTAATTTTCATGCCACACAGCAGCAAATCAAGTTCGCCGAGTGCTCTGGGCGTGCTGCCCAACACGAACCCGGCTGAAGAACCGTTGTCGGCCACCGTGTCATAGATTTTGATGTCCCAGTCAGCAATGCGACTGTCCACAATTTCTATAGCCGGCACCACGTAGTCCACTGCTTTTTCTATTTCGGCCACCGTGGGGGCAGGGTTTTCAAGGTCGTGGGCGAGAACTAAAGCTATTTCAGCTTCAATCTTGGGTTGCAAATAGCCGTTGAGATCGACGGCGGCGCCATCGGCTACTTGGGTGTCGGCAAATAACACCCCCATGTCGGGTTGGTCAACGCCGAGTTGTTGTTGCACCGCTGGCGAGGTCAAACCAATTTTGCGTCCCACTGGCTCTCGGCCTTGGGCTACCCACCAAGCGGTGTTGAGGTCTTGGATGCGGTAAGCGGCGGCCACGCTGACTTCAGGCATGCGGTCACGCAGAGGCAAAAGAGCAGAAGCCGTGTAAGCCTCGCGAAGTAAGGCAGCCAGCCCGTATTCACTTTCACTCACTTCTAAATATCTTTTCTCTACACCACCTCGTTACTTTGAGGCGGATTCACCAAGTCCTAAATCCCGGCTAATCACCATACGCTGTATTTCGCTGGTGCCTTCGCCAATTTCTAAGATCTTACCGTCCCGATAATAGCGTGCCACAGCAGTCTCATCCATGAAACCGTAACCACCAAAGATTTGAGTAGCTTCTCGGGTAGCAGTAACCGCCGCCTCGGTGGCATGCAACTTGGCGATAGCGGCTTCACGCTTGTAAGGCCGACCCGCATCACGCAACCCGGCTGCATGGTAGGTAGCGAGGCGAGCGGTATGTAACGAAGTGGCCATGTCGGCACATTTAAAGGCCACCGCTTGATAAGAACCAATGGTTTTACCGAAAGCTTTACGCTGGTTGGCGTAAACCACACACTCTTCAAGGCAAGCGGAAATAAGGCCAACGGCTAACGCAGCAATAGCCACCCGGCCGTCATCCAAGGTGGATAAAAACTGAGCGAACCCTCGGCCGGGTTTACCCAACAAGTTGGCTTCAGGCACCACACAGTCGTTGAACACCAACCCGTGGGTGTCTGAGGCGTGCCAGCCCATCTTGCGATACGGAGGTTCAACAATAAAGCCTTCGGTGCCCGATGGGATAATGATGGACGAGATACCCTCGCTGGTTCGAGCGGTCACCGTGACCAACGAGGTGATGTCGGTACCCGCATTGGTGATAAATGTTTTGGCACCGTTTATCACCCAATGGCCGTCTACTAATTCGGCTCGGGTGGCGGTGGCCCCAGCGTCAGATCCGCCGTCGGGTTCGGTGAGACCAAAGGCCGCTAACCGGCGCCCGGCCACGAGATCGGGCAGCCATTCTGCTTTTTGATCGGCGGTGCCGTATTCGGCCAAGGGGCGTGCCCCCAACGAAACTGCGGCTTCCAAGGTGATGCCCATGGACTGGTCCACTCGACCAATTTCTTCAATGGCGATGCACTGGGTGGTCAAACCGGCGCCGGCGCCTCCCCACTCTTCGTCAAACATGATGCCGCACAAGCCGAGGTCGCCCATGGCCCGCACGGTGTCAGTGGGAAAAATATGGTCGCGGTCCCATTTTTCAACGTGGGGGCGTATTTCTGCTTCGGCGAACTCTCGCACTACGTGGCGAAATGATTCTTGTTCTTCGGTGAACTCCAGCATGGCTGCTCCTTATACCGGGGGGACGCCGTGGCGGCGGCGTGAAAAGTGGCGGTCTTTGCTGGCCGCCAGGGCCAAGCGCAAAATAAGTTCTCGGCGCAGGTCTTCGGGTTGCACCACCGCATCTACGACCAGGTCGGCAGCGAGACGCATCAGGTCGACGTCTTCATCGTATTCATTGCGCCGTTGTTCAATAAAGTCTTCTTGTTCTTGTGGGTCTTCTATGGCGGCAATTTTGTTGGCATACACGGCGTTTACGGCAGCTTCGGCGCCCATTACGGCGATCTCTGCGGTGGGCAAAGCCAGGCAGGCATCGGGCCCGAACCCGGGGCCAGCCATGGCATAAAGCCCTGCGCCGTAGGCCTTGCGTAAAATAACCGACACGGTGGGCACGGTGGCTTCTGACACCGCAGTAATCATTTTGGCGCCGTGACGAATGATGCCTTGGCGTTCTACTTGGGTGCCGATCATGAACCCCGGTACGTCGGCGAGGTAGATGAGTGGCACGTTGAAAGCATCGCACCACCAAATGAAACGGGCCGCTTTGTCGGCTGAGTCTACGAAAAGTACACCGCCGGTTACTGCCGGGTTGTTGGCCACCAAACCCACGGTGTTGCCAGCCAAGCGAGCAAAACCCACGACGAGTTCGGGGGCAAAGAGCGGCTTGATCTCGAAAAACGTGTCGGCGTCTACCAGGCTTTTAATTACCCGCCGTACGTCGTAGCCCTCTTTGTCGTCGGTGGGGATGGTCTGAGCGGTGAGCGGGGTGTCCGGTTCGGCGGGGGCGGCGACCGGTGGGGCCTCTTCCCAACTGGTGGGTAGGTAAGAGAACAGCCAGCGTGCTTGGTCAATGGCATCGGTGTCGTCGACGGCCAAGTTGTCGCCGCAGCCCGAAACGGTGGCGTGCATGCGGGCCCCGCCCATTTCTTCTAGCGTGACTTGTTCGCCCACCACCATTTCGGCCATGCGCGGTGACCCCAAATACATTGAGGCGTTGCCTTCTACCATGATCACGGCGTCGCAAAAAGCCGGAATGTACGCTCCGCCAGCTGCTGAGGGGCCAAACAGGCAACAGATTTGCGGCACCCGGCCCGATAAAGCCACTTGGTTGTGAAAAATGCGTCCCGCTCCTCGGCGGCCCGGGAAGAGTTCTACTTGGTCGGTGATGCGGGCCCCGGCGGAGTCAATGAACCAGAAGATCGGCAGGTCAGTTTCTAACGCTCTTTCGGTTAGGCGAATAATTTTTTCGACGGTCCGTGCCCCCCAGGAGCCGGCTTTTACTGTGGGGTCGTTAGCTACCACCAAGGCGGGGCGTCCCTCTACTAGCCCTCCTCCGGTTACCACGCCGTCGGCCGGCAGATTTTCTGCCAAGGCATTGGCCAGCAGACCGTCTTCGATAAAAGTCCCTTCATCGAACAACAAGGCGACACGCTCTCGCACGGGGAGTTTGGCGTCACGGGCTAAACGCTCAGCACCTTTTTCGGTTACTGCTTGGGCTTTTTTTGTCGCTTCTTGAAATTTGTCGCTCACCAGAATCCTCTCACTCAGGTTCGCAGTCTGCCATAGGAATCCGATGCCTGCATTACCGTATCTTTGTGGCAGACTGCCTTTCAGTAACCCGTTGGAGAAGCCATGGCTGATAACACAAACCCTCAACCTTTGGGCGGGAATGAAATGCCTCGTTACGGGGGCATCGCTACCTTCATGCGCTTGCCTGGCCAGAGCGAACCCAAAGACCTGGACATTGCTGTGGTAGGGGTGCCTTTTGATATCGGCACCTCGAACCGACCCGGCGCTCGTTTTGGCCCACGAGGTATCCGTGACGAGTCGGTGCTCTTGCGGCCCTACAACATGGGCACTCGGGCGGCTCCTTTTGACTCTTTACGCATTGACGACATCGGCGATGTGGCTTCGAGCCCTTTTGACCTTTTAGCAGCCATCGCCGCTATTGAAAAACGTTTCGACCAGTTGCTGACTCATGATTTGATTACTGCCACCATGGGCGGCGACCACACCATTGTGTTGCCTATTTTGCGGGCTATGGCCAAAAAGCATGGGCCGGTGGGGTTGATACATATTGATGCCCATACCGATATAAGCGACACCATGTTTGGGTCCAAGATTGCTCACGGCACCCCGTTTCGCCGGGCGGTAGAAGAGGGCCTGTTGGATTGTTCTCGGGTAGTGCAGATCGGCATGCGGGGTACCGGTTACACCGCTGAAGATTTTGACTGGTCTCGCAAACAGGGCTTTCGTGTGGTTCAAGCTGAAGAGTGTTGGCACAAAAGTTTGACCCCGCTGATGGCCGAGGTGCGAGAGCAGGTGGGCGATGGCCCGGTTTATGTAAGTTTCGATATTGATGGGTTAGACCCGTCGTTTGCTCCGGGTACTGGCACCCCGGAGGTTGGTGGGCTTACCATGCCGCAGGCGTTAGAGATTGTGCGCGGTTGTCGCGGGTTGAACCTGGTGGGTTGTGACTTGGTGGAGGTGGCTCCTATTTATGACACTTCGGGCTTAACGAGCTTGACGGGCGCCAACTTGTTGTACGAAATGCTGTGCGTCATGCCCGGCGTGGTTTACCGAGACTAGTTATGGCCACCGCCGAGCGTTCCGGGCCGAGTTTGGCTCCTTACTATTTGATTTTGTTTGGCCTCACCGCTGGCTTAGGTGGGGTAGTGGTGTTGTTGGCCGAACTTAAAAATGAGTTGGGGTTCTCCAACTTCGGCATCGGGTTAGCTATCTCTTCGGGCTTCGCTACGGCCTTCGTGGCCAGTTTACTGATGGCCCCCTTGGCCGATCGAGGGCGAGCCCCCCTTATGTTGCGAACATCTTTAATTCTGGGTGGGCTTTCTTTAGTGACCTTGGCGGTAGGAGACGAACTTTGGCATTACGTTTTGGGTCGTTCGCTTTATGGTTTTGCTTTGGGCACCGGCGGCCCGGCAGTGCGCCGTACCGTTATTGTGGCCGACCCCAAGAACTTGGGCCGTAATCTGGGCCGCTTAGGGGCCTTCGATGTGGCGGGATTTATGGTGTCTCCGCTGCTGGTTACCGGCATTACTGCAGTGGCGGGGTTTCGTGCTTCTTTTTGGGCCTTAGCGGCATTTTTGTTTCTTTTGCTCCCTGCTTCTTTTAAAGCACAAACAGACAGCGCTCCCCAAGACACCGAGCGTCTTGGTCTCTCTGGGCTTTTACGTATTCGCCGGCTCGTTGGCGCTCTCGTTATGGCCGCCGCTTACTTTGTTTTCATCGGAGCTTTTGAATCGGTGTGGATACTCGAAATGGACTTCCGCGGCGCTGACCAAACCACCATCGGTATTGCTTTAACGCTGGCTGCTCTTCCCATGCCGCTTCTTTCGCCCCTCGGTGGGGTTCTGGCCCAACGTTACGGAGCGCGCCGTTGGGCGGTGGGCACCATGGCCGGCATGGTAATCATTATCTTTTTCTATGGTTTGGTACCCGGGGTGTGGTGGCTGGTGGCCGTCACCACCCTTACCTCAGTAATCGAAGGTTTTGGCTTCCCGACTATTCCCATGTTGGCCTCGGCCGCCGTACCCGAAGAACGCCAGGCGGCCGCTCAAGGCTTGCTCAGCGCCGTTGAGGTAGCCGCCGGTGCTATTTCTTCGCTAACCATTGCTTTTATTTATGGGATGAGCGGCGACACTATTGCGTGGACCGTCACGGTCATTACTATGGCCGTACTGCTAATAATCGGGACGGTGTTAACCCAACCCGAAGATCATAAACGGGTACGCCCTGGTGTGCCTACCGAACCATTGAGGAGACTTTACGAATGAGCGGAGCACTACTTCACCCCTTTTCCCTAGCAGCCCAAGATGAAAGTGATTACATCAACATCGTCCGCGGTGAGGGTTCTACTGTTTACGACGAGGCGGGCAACGGGTACATCGATGGTATTGCCAACCTTTGGCTCTGCCAGGTAGGTTACGGACGCACCGAGATTGTCGACGCCGTCACCAATCAAATGAACCAGATTCACGGCTACAACACTTTTGCTCCGTTTACTAACGATCCGGCTCGTCAGGTAGCAGACATGATTGCTGAACGCTCCCCCCACCCTGATGGGCGCGTGTTTTTGGGTTGTTCTGGTTCGGAAGCGGTAGACACCGTGCTCAAGATTGCTCGGGTGGTTATGCAAAACCGCGGGCAAAGTGACCGGCAAATTATTGTTAAACGCACCAACGGTTACCACGGCACCAACTGGGGTGGCACCTCAGCGCAGGGCATCGCTTTAAACCGAGAAGGCTGGGGCGATTTGGTTCCTCATTTCATGGAGGTTCCTCACGACGATCTTGAAGCGGCCGCCTCGTTGTTTGCCGAACACGGTGACCGCATCGCTGCCGTTTTAACTGAACCGGTGCAAGGGGCCGGCGGGGTGTACCCACCAGTTGACGGCTACCTCGAAGGCTTGCGCCGCTTGTGCGACCAGCATGGGGCGTTGCTTATTTTTGACGAAGTAATCTGTGGCTTTGGCCGAACCGGTTCTTGGTTTGGGGCACAAACCTTTGGCGTTACTCCTGACCTGATGACTTTCGCTAAGGGCGTAACCTCGGGCTACTTGCCGCTTTCTGGGGTCATTGTTTCTCAAGAACTCTCAGAAGAGCTTTCAGAACCGGGCTACCTGTTGCGTACCGGCTACACCTATTCCGGCCACAACGCTGCTTGTGCCGCTGGCGTGGCCAACATCAACATCATGGAACGTGAAGGTCTTGTTGACCGGGCCGACCATATTGGAGCAAAACTTCAAGAAGGGTTGGCTGCATTGGCTAGCGACGGGCTCATTGATTCATGGCGAGGCATGGGTGCCGTCTACGCCGCCGAACTCAACCGAGATACCGTGCCTTTGCGTAACGCCATGATGGCCAATGGGGTCATTATGCGCCCTATGGGCACTTGCCTGGCTATCTGCCCACCGCTGGTTATCACCGATGAGGAAATCGGCAAGATGATTGATGCCTTGGCCGAAGCAGCAAAAACTGTTTAACGGTTTTTTTCGAAAAACTCAACCGGTTCCCCAACTGAAGGTCATTTTTTCCATACGCAAGACGGAGAAAACTTCAGTGCCGGTAACTCCGGGTAGCCCGAGAATCTGGTCGTTGACTAAAGCCAACAGGCTTTCGTTGTTGGCGCACAACACTTCGGCTAACACGTCGTAACGGCCGGCTGTTACCAGCACGTATTCGGCTTCTTCCATGGCCCCGATGGCTGCCGCCACTTGGCGCACGTCGCCCGAAACAGTGACCCCCACCATGGCTTGGGTGGTGAGGCCCAAACTCAACGGGTCGGTTACCGCCACTATTTGAATAACCCCGCGTTCGGTGAGCCGGTTTACTCGTTGGCGTACTGCTGCTTGCGAGAGCCCTACCTTGGGCGCCAATTGAGAAAAAGCCATGCGGCCATCCACTTGGAGTTCGCCAATGATGGCTTTATCTATCTCATCAAGTGAAAATATTTCGCCGCTTTTATCTGGCATTTGACCAGCGTTCCATTTCGGCCATGGCTTCGGTGAGGGCCTGACGCAAGGTGGTGCTGATGAACGCAAAATCATCTGGGCCCGAGATAAGCGGCGGAGAGAGTTGGATAACCGGTTCGCCACGATCATCGGCTCGACAGATAAGCCCCAGTTCAAGCAATCGGTTAGAGAAGAACCCGCGTAGTAAATGCTCACGCTCGGCATCACTAAACGACTCCCGGGTGGCTCGGTCTTTTACTAACTCGATGGCATAAAAGTAGCCAGCGCCTCGCACATCACCCACGATGGGCAGATCGGTGAGTTCTTCTAACGAGGCCCGGAAGGCCTCTTCGTTGTTGCGTACATGGCCGCAAATGTCTTCTTTTTCGAAGATCTCCAAGTTGGCCAGGGCTACCGCACAACTCACGGGGTGGCCAGCGAAGGTGATGCCATGCAAAAAAGCTTCTCCGGTGCCGACGAAAGGCTCCGATACTTTATCGCTGACCAGCAAAGCACCTAACGGCGAGTAACCCGAGGTAAGGCCTTTAGCGGTGGTGATCATGTCGGGCTGGTAGTCGTAGCGCTGGCAACCAAACATGTAGCCGAGGCGACCAAAGGCGCATATGACTTCGTCGGAAACCAGCAACACACCGTATTTGTCGCAAATTTCTCTTACCCGAGCGAAATAGCCGGGAGGGGGTTCAAAACAACCGCCAGCATTTTGTACTGGTTCAAGAAAAACGGCAGCAATGGTTTCGGGCCCTTCAGCCAAAATAGCTTCTTCAATGGCATCAGCAGCGTGCAGGGAACAATGAGGCTCGTCTTGGCAAAGGGGGCAACGGTAGTGGTTGGTTTCGGGAACTTTTATGGCTCCAGGAACCAGCGGCTCAAACATAGTTTTTATGGAATCTAAGCCGGTAATTGACAGCGCCCCCATGGTGGTGCCGTGGTAAGAATAATTGCGGCTTATCACCTTGGTGCGTTCCGGTTCGCCTTTAAGTTTGAAGTATTGTCGAGCGAGCTTCCAGGCAGACTCCACGGCTTCTGAACCACCGGTGGTAAAGAACACCCGGTTGATGTCACCAGGTGCCAGTTCAGCAAGTTTGGCTGCTAGTTCAATAGCGGTGGGGTGGCCGTAAGTCCAGATGGGAAAGTACCCCAGAGTGGCTGCTTGTTCACCCGCGGCACGAGCCAACTCTGTGCGGCCGTGGCCGAGTTGGCTTAAGAAAAGGCCAGAAAGGCCATCAAAATATCGGTTACCTTCGGTGTCCCAAAGGTAACAGCCGTCGCCGCGTTCAATTATCCGCATGCCGTCCACCGAATTGTTGAGTACCGTGAAGTGGCCCCAAAGGTGTGCTTCTGCTTTTTCTACTAATTCTTGATGATCGGTGATGGGCATACTTTTTCTTTCTCTTTGGTGCAAAAAATTAGAAGGGGCTAGTCTCCGAACATGACTGATACTACTGATTCCGTTGCTATCGCGCCAGTAGCGCAACGGAATCAGTCAAATTTACTTGGGTTAGCGATGATTTCTATTGTCTGCGTCAAAAAGGCTTTCCTCAAATGACCGCCGAATCAACCATTTTCACCAACGGGGTTATCCATAGCATGGACCCCGCCCAGCCATCCCCCGACGGGTGGAGGTCCGACAAGGTCGTATCTTGAGCACCGGTCACGGTGCCCCGCCTGCCCTGGGTCGGACATAAATCACGCTCATGGGAACCCGAACCTTTTCGCTGGCTAGGCATGAACACCGGCATCGCCTTAGCGAACCGGGTCGACGCCAGAGAAGCGCAAACTGGGCGGATGACTTGGCACACCAAGGCCATGAGTTACTTAGTGGGGTGACTTTTTCTCTTTAATAAGCCATCATGGGGGCATGACCGCACTTCCCCTGCGGGCCAGCATGGTGGCGCTCATAGTTTTTGGGGCCGCCTGCGCCAGCCCTTCTGAACCCACGCGCCAAAGCGCGGGGCAAGCACTAACCACCACAATCCCCCTTGTTCTAACTACAACCTCAACCAGCGCGGCCCCGATGTCTACCGCCCCGGCCAACACAACCACCCCAGCAACTACGGCCCCACCGGTTGCCACCGCCACCGTACCTGCTGTTGTCATACCCCCGACCACCGTTGGGTTGGTCGCCACCACCGCTCCCCCCACTGGGCCAGTGCCCCATTGGACAGAAAGCCTCCTCAGTCAACTAGTGGTCAGCGAAGCCCCTCCCCCCGTTTCTTATGACCGCGACCACTGGGGGCCGGGGTGGGTCGACACCGATGGCGATTGCCTCTCTACCCGTCATGAAGTACTCATGTTGGAGTCGGCCAGCTCAGTGTTTCTTAACGACAGCGGGTGTTTGATCGCTGGGGGAAGCTGGTTTGGGGCCTTTACCGGAACATGGTTTACCGACCCGAGCGACCTTGATATTGACCATTTTGTTCCTTTGGCCAATGCGCACCGTTCAGGTGGGTGGGCTTGGGGCGCCGACACCAAGCAGCGTTATTACAACGACCTTTCTGACCCCAGCCATCTTATTGCCGTGTCGGCTTCTGCTAACCGGTCCAAAGGGTCACGAGGGCCAGAAGATTGGCGCCCTCCAGACAGCAGTTACTGGTGTACCTATGCCGACACTTGGGCCGACATAAAAATTCGCTGGTCGCTCACCGTGACAGCCACTGAACTGGTTGCTTTAGAAGACATGCTGGCCACCTGCTCAAGCGAACCGACGGTGCTGAACGAAACCCCAGCCGTCATAGACCTCGGCCCACCCATCGACTTAGGCGAACCTGTTGAACTCGGACCAACCACCAGCACCTCAACCATCCCGTCCGAAACCAGCCAGCCCGCCAACCCGGGCAACGCCATGAACTGCAGTGACTTTGCCACCTATCAACAAGCACTAGCTTGGTACGAAACTTATGCTCCGTGGTACGGCGATGTCAGCCGCTTAGATGGCGACGGTGACGGTGAGCCGTGCGAATCGCTTCCCGGTGGGCCTTAACGCCCAGAAGCACGTGCCGTACCTGTTTTGGTTTCACCGTTCATGTCAAACAGGTAACACACCACTTCTCGATCGTCAAGCTCGGCCCAGGTCTCTTGAGAAGGCCGCAAGAAACCTACTTCGTAGATGGAAAACGAGTAATCAACACCTACATAACTGTTGAAATTGTCGAAACACAGCATCGCTGAGTCTTCGTCCACAGTCACCAAAGGAAAATCCCCATCAGGTAATTCTGGCAAAGCAAATATTTCATTGAGATGCGGTTCGGTGCAGTCCACAATGCCAACATTGGAAACATCAACCGCCCCAACGTCATCAACAAAACACTGACCGACACCCAGAGAAAATACGTTCCCTTCTGTAGTACAAGCCCCGGCTAGCAACGCAAAACCCAGCGAAACTAAAAAAGGCGATGTATCAAGCGACACCCGCTTCTCGTAACGCTCGACCAGTCAGCACTTGAACCAAATGTTCACGGTAAGCAGCATCCCCATTGTTGTCTGAAGAAGGGTCTGTGCCGTCTGGTGCACTGGCCGCCGCATCGGCCGCCGTCGCTCCACCGGCCACCGCCGCTTCAACCCCTCCAGCCCGCAACGGAGTCGCCCCCATGTTGACCAAAGCAACCCCGGCGCCACCCTCAGCCACCATGGCTCCCACAATGGCCCAATCTTGGGCTCGCCGGTTGAACTTTTGATAAGCCCAACCACCGGTAGAAACCGGCACCTTAATTTCCGTCAATATTTCATCATCAGCCAAAGTGGATTCAAAAAAACCGGTGAAAAACTCAGTGACTGGTATCTCACGGGTTCCGTTTGGCCCCGAAGCCACCAGAGTCCCCCCCAGCGCCAACACGGCCGCCGGCAGGTCCGAAGCCGGATCGGCATGAGCTAACGAACCGCCAAGTGTTCCTCGATGCCTAATGGCCGGATCACCCACCACCGAAGCCACATGAGCCAACAACGGGCAAACCGCGGCGAGTTCTGCTGAATGCTCCAGAACACTATGGGTGGTCATGGCTCCAATGGACACCGTGTCGCCTTCAATGGAGATACCAGAAAGTTCAGTGATGCCCGCCACATCAACCAGCATGGAAGGCGCCGCTAACCGCAAGCGCATCAAAGGAATCAGCGACTGACCACCGGCCAGCAACTTGGCTTCATCACCGTGCTCCCCTAACGCAGCAATCGCTGCTTCAACAGAGTCGGCTCGGATGTATCCAACGGCGGCGGGGATCATGACACACCTCCTTGAGCGGCCTCAATAGTTCGCCTCACCCGCATGGGTGATGCTGGCATAGCCATTTCGGTCACCCCGAGATGCCGTAAAGCATCTACCACGGCGTTCATCACCGCCGGGGTCGAAGCGATGGTCCCCGCTTCGCCAATACCTTTAACCCCCAACGGGTTAGTAGGCGATGGGGTCACTGTATGGTCAAGTTTCATGTCGATCGTTTCGGCGGCCGACGGCACCAAATAGTCACCTAAGTTGGTAGATCGGCACTGCCCGTCTTCGTCATAAACCGCTTCTTCCCAAAGGGCTTGACCGATGCCTTGCACAATGCCGCCGTGTACTTGGCCTTCGACAATCATGGGGTTGATTTGATTGCCGCAATCATCAACGGCCGCATAGTCGATGATCTCAACCTCACCAGTTTCTTCATCAATCTCCACCAAAGCAATATGTGCCCCAAACGGGAAGGTGAAGTTTGGCGGGTCCCAAGTGACTTCGGCTTGCAGGTTGGGTTCTAACCCATCGGGCAAATCATGGGCGGTAAAGGCGGCAAAGGCCACGCCGGCTAAAGGAACTTCAGCCCCCGGGGTACCTTTTACGCTAAACACGCCGTTGGCCAACTCAAGGTCGTCAGCGTTGGCTTCAAGCATGTGGGCAGCAATAAGCGACGCTTTTTCCACCACTTTTTCGGTAGCCATCCAAATAGCAGTACCCCCGACCGACAAAGAACGAGAGCCATACGTATCCAACCCCAGCGGTGAAATGGCCGTGTCGGAGTGCAACACCTCAACGTCATCTGGGTCCACCCCCAAACGGTCAGCGACAATCATGGACCAAGCGGTCTCGTGTCCTTGGCCGTGGGGGGTGGCGCCAGTGACCACCTGAACTTTGCAGGTAGGAAGAATGCGCACGGTGGCAGATTCCCAACCACCGGCGCCGTAGTTCAGTGATGCCAATACCCGGCTCGGGGCGAGGCCACACATTTCAACGTAGGTAGAGATACCTAAGCCAAGATGAGTTTTTGATCCAGTCGCTCGGCGCTCGGCTTGTTCGGCCCGGCGATCCTCCCAATTAATGAGTTCTTTGGCACGGTCTAAAGCGGGTTGGTAGTCGCCCGAGTCAAAAACCAGTCCGGCCGGTGAGTCGTAGGGGAACTTCTCGGTGGGGATGAAGTTAAGTGACCGAATCTCGTCGGGGCCGACGCCCACCTCAAGAGCCAAAACATCCATAGCCCGCTCAATGGCATAAGTGGCTTCTGGTCGCCCAGCACCACGATAGGCATCGGTGGGGGTCAAGTTAGTAAACACGCTTTTGCAAGTAAACGAATAAAGCGGCACGTCGTAAAGGCCGTGGAAAAGAAAGGCCCCCAACAGCGGCACTCCGGGGGTGATTAGCTGTAAGTAAGCCCCCATGTCGGCCAACAAGGTGGCTCGAACGGCCAGAAGTTTGCCGTTTTCGTCGGCCGCCAGCTCAATGGTTTGGCGTTGCGCCCGCCCCTGAATGGTGGCGGTAGCTGCTTCGGTACGGCCTTCGGTCCAACGAATTGGTACTCCATGGCGCAGGGCCAGCGTCAAGCAAATAATTTCTTCGGGATAGACACCCAATTTACAACCGAACCCTCCACCCACTGCAGGAGCGATTACTCGCAGTTTGTGTTCGGGAATACCTGCGGTGAGGGCGGCCATCACTTTCAAAATGTGCGGGATTTGGGTGGAAGAGTAAAGGATCATGTCGCCGTTATGTGGCGAAGGCACCGCCGCTACCCCCCGAGGTTCCATGGGCGCCGGAATCAACCGTTGATGCACATAGGTTTCGGTGATGTGATGAGTGGCGTTGGCGAAAGCCGCTTCAACCCCTTCAGGGTCAGGGATGAGTGGCCATTCATAGGAAACATTGCTACCCAGGCCTTCATGGATCACCACTTCATCGGTCACGGCATCTTCTATCGAAATCACTGCGGGCAATACCTCATAGTCAACAACTACCCCTTCGGCGCCATCGGCCGAGGTGTAGCGTGAACTAGCTACTACCACAGCCACGATGTCACCCACATGGCATACTTTTCCTTGCGCTACCGGCCAATAATCGGGGCTTTTCATGTCATCGGTGACTGGCCAGGCGCAGGGCAACGGCGCCTCCCAGAGATCTGCCAAATCGGCTCCGGTATAAACCGCTTCTACCCCTTCGGTGGCCAGAGCGGCTGAAGTGTCAATAGAAACAATGGTGGCGTGAGCGTGGGGGCTACGCACACAGTGAACCCAAAGCGCACCGGGCAGCGCCAAGTCATCCATGAATTTTGCTTCACCGGTGAGGAGCGCCGGGTCTTCTTTAC
Organism: Acidimicrobiia bacterium; assembly: GCA_012959995.1. Lineage (NCBI taxonomy): Bacteria > Bacillati > Actinomycetota > Acidimicrobiia > Acidimicrobiia bacterium. Next base: position 9,040 of record DUCC01000012.1, on the reverse strand, counting down.
GAAGCCGGGGTTGGCCAATAATCCCGGAGGTGGTGACAGTGTCATCAGTAACGGTCATTTTGTTTCTCCCCTATTTACCGACCGACAAAACGGCCTTGACGATATTTTGATAACCGGTGCAGCGGCACAAGTTGCCCTCTAAACCTTCTCTTACTCCTTGACCGTCCAGGTCGGGGTATTCCTCAACCAGCGATACCGAAGCCAACACCATGCCGGGGGTGCAATACCCGCATTGCAAGGCATGGCATTCATGGAAGGCCTGCTGCATGGGGTGGAGTCCGTCTTCGCCGGCGAGGCCTTCAATGGTGGTAATTTCAGAGCCTTCGGCTTGTACTGCCAGCAGGTTGCACGATTTGGCCGATTGGCCATCAACCAAAATGGTGCAGGCCCCGCACGAACTGGTATCACAACCAATGTTGGTGCCGGTTAAGCCCAGTTGGTCTCGAATGAAATGCACCAAGAGAGTGCGTGGTTCCACTTCTTCGCAATACTCGGTGCCGTTAATGGTGAGGGAGATCTGCATCTCAATCCCTTTGTTTCACGAATGCCCGCCTCCGGCAACGACGCCGAAATCCCCCGGAACACCCGAAGGACGATGATGCCACACCTTGGGCTAATGCGCAACTGTCATGGCTGATTGGCCGAAACTAGGTCTCTCTTACTGCCACACCCGCAGAAAAAATGAACTCCCACTAAGGCGGTGACCGCTTTTAAAACCCCGTACTGTGGGGTCGCTCTCGGTGAGTGGTTTGGCGAAGCGATCGTTGTTGGAAGTGCCTCGCTAACCGGCTTCTTCGGCTTAGAGCGGAGGCTCTTTTCTTATTGGTGCTTGCTGGGTTCCCAACCATTTGGGGTGAGGTGCTGAGCGGCAAAGGTTTTGGGTTCTTCTTCCAGCGTGGTGGCCATGGTGTCGTTCCAGCGATTCAAAAACCCGAAGGTGGCGACCACCGCCACCATTTGGGTTACCGCCTCTGGTGGCCAATGTTTAGCCAAATCCTCAAAATGCTGACCAGTGGTGGCGTTAGGTACCGCTGCCGCATCTCGAGCTAACCGCAAAGCAGCACGCTCCGCTTCATCAAATTGATCATCAGTTTCGAATTCCCAAACGGCGGCTATTTTTTCTACAGCCACTCCAGCCCGGTGAGCACCGGATGCCGTGTGGGCCTGGCAATAACGACAACCCGAAGCGTTGCTCGCCACATGAGCCACCATCTGCACCAGAGCAGGGGAAAGGTGGCCCGCCCCAAAAGCCGCAGCAGCCAGCGCCCCGAAAGATTCGGTTAAGCCAGGGAGACGAGCCATGGTCCGCATACTGGCCGGCACAAAACCCATCACCGATTCAACCAACACAAATTGTTCCGCCAAATGCGGCAAAGCTTCCTGTGCCACTGGTTCAACTCGTGCCATTACCCCTCCTCGTGATGTGGGGCCTGTCCCCACATGTCGGGCTTTCTCAAAGTATTCTACAAAACCCTTTATTTAAACGGCTTTAGAGCAGGCTCTACAAAATCTTCGTGATGTGGGGCCTGTTCCCATATCACGAAGATTTGAAACATTTGAGTTAGTTCTCGCCCGGTTCGTTTATCAGCGCCAAAAGGTCGCCAATGCTGGGGTTGACCATGTTGCGGTCACCCAACGAAACCGTGGGAACAATCTCGTTGCCTCCGGTTACCGAACGCACAAAAGTCGCCGCCTTGGGGTCTTCCCAAATGTTCCGGGTTTCAACCGCTAAGCCTGCCTCTTCGATGCCGCGCATCAAGCGCATACAAAATCCACAACCAGGCCGCCAATAAACAATCGGAGTCATACCGTGAGGATAGAACCACCAGCGGTAAACACTACCGCTGCTCGCTTCAGGCAAGCCTCCTGTGCCGTCACCGTTTCTTAAATTTGCACCGCTAAGAAGCGTCACGTAGTTTCTTTCCATGGGTGACCCTTTTCAAGCAGCAAGAGACCTCGGCCCCTCGTTGGCTAAGCGAGCGCAACGCATTGAAAATAATCGCTCGTTACCCCAAGACGTGGTTGACGATTTAACGAGTGCTGGGCTGTTTCGGCTTTTCACCCCAGCCAGCCTCGGAGGGCCAGAAGTTGATGTAGCCACCGGGCTTAACATCATTTCGGAGGTGGCACGCTACGACGGGGGAACCGCATGGTGTGTCATGATCGCTGCTACTACCTCCCTGCTAGCCGGCTATCTTGATGAGCCTTTCGCCCAAGAGATTTATGGGCCCGCCGATTCTTGCACCGGAGGTTTTGCTGCTCCGTTCGGCAAAGCAAAAATTGTTGATGGAGGCCTGCAGGTCTCCGGCACTTGGGCTTGGGGGTCCGGCACCCAACACTGCACCTGGGTCGGCGGGGGTGCCCTTTTAGTCGACCAAACAGACACCCCCATCAAACGGGCCGATGGTCTCTACGCCCCTTTTGTGTTTTTTAAGCGCTCCGACGTTCAACACCTTGACACTTGGCGAGTTACTGGCCTATCCGGCAGCGGGTCAACCGATTACCAAGTAAGTGATGTCTTTGTCCCCGAGGGCCGTTGGGTGCAACTTATGACAGCTACCCCACGTCTGGATGGGCCGCAATGGCGATTTCCTTTCTATGGGATACTGGCCATGGGAATCGCCGCCGTAACTGTTGGCTTACTCGATGGTGCAGTAGAACGATTCGCCGAACTGGCCACAGAAAAAAAACCTGCCGGTTCGGGACGAACGCTGGCCGAACGCGCCTCCGGGCAAATAACAGTCTCCACTGCCGAAGCCACCGCACGCTCGGCTCGAGCCTTCTTGCATGACGCCGTGGGGGAAGCTTGGGGCATGGCGCTCACCGGCCAACCGCTCACCGTTGAGCACCGGCGCTCCCTTCGCTTAGCTGCCTGTGACGCCACCCAGCGGTGCGCCGATGCGCTGACTCACCTTCAACGAGAAGCAGGGGGAAGTGCGGTGTATCTGAACGAGCCACTTCAACGCATAATCCGTGATGGCCAAGTGGCCGCCACCCACGCCATGGTTGCCCCGAGAATCCACGAGCTAACCGGCCGCCTTCGTTTTGGTCTCCAAACCGACACCACGTTTCTCTAAAAACATGGACTTTTCACTTCCCGCCGATAGCGATCCTCGCCGCATCGAAATTCGCGGGTGGCTCAATGCTCACCCCTCCCCCACACGACAAGATCTCGCTCAGGCCGGCTTCATAGCCCCCCACTGGCCCGACCCGTGGGGGCGCAGCGCCGGCGCCGAAACACAGTTGCTTATTGATCAAGAGCTTCAAACAGCCGGCGTTGTCCTCCCCAACGTGTCCATCGGGGTGGGGTGGGCCGGGCCGACCATCTTGGCCGGAGGAACCGAAGAGCAAAAAGAACGTTTCCTTCCCCCCATGTTGGCCGGTACCGAAACGTGGTGTCAACTTTTTAGCGAACCAGAGGCCGGATCCGATTTGGCGTCTTTACGAACTAAGGCCATACGAGATGGCGACCATTACCTCATAAATGGGTCCAAACTTTGGTCTTCTCAAGCAGAGACCAGCGACTGGGGTATTCTGCTGGCCCGAACATCAAGCGAGGGCCCGCCCCAAAAAGGGATCTCCTACTTTCTCCTCGACATGCGCACTCCGGGTATAGAGATCCGACCGGTGCTTGAAATGTCGGGAGGGCGCCACTTCAACGAAACTTTTTTCACCGATGTTCGAATACCCCTTGACTGTTTGGTGGGCCAAGAAAACCAAGGCTGGTCGTTGGCCAAGGTCACCTTAACCAACGAAAGGGTTTCTCTTTCCGAAGGCGGCGTGTTGTGGGGTTTAGGCCCCAACGATGATCAGGTACTTGACAAATTGCGATCATTCGACAGCCCCAGCCCGGTAATGCGCCAACGAATCGCTGATCTCTACACCGAGATGGTCATTCTGAAACTTCTCAACCAGCGCATTATGAGCGCCCAAATGGCCGATGGTGATCCGGGCCCTTTGTCGTCGCTTCGTAAGGCCCTAGGTGACCGGCATGGTCAAAAAGCTATGGCCCTGGTGGCCGACTTACGCGGCGCTGCTCCACTGCTTGATGGGCACTACCCCTATCACGAGGAAGAAGACCTTTGGCCGTGGGGGTACTTTTTTTCTCCGGCCTTGACCATCGGGGGCGGGACCAGCGAAGTCCAACGCAATATTATTGGTGAGCGTATTCTTGGTCTACCTCGTGAGCCTCGGCTATCTAACTACCCGAACCCCCACCCAAGGAAATCTGATGATTGACTTTGAATTTCTTCACTTTGAACGCCACCAAGATGTGCTGGTGGTAACCATCGACAACCCCGCTGACCCGCTCAACAAGGTTGACGAGCAGATGCATCATGAGCTCACCAATTTGTTTAAATATTTGCGCAACGAACGAGAGGCCCGAGCGGTCTTGCTGGCCGGAAGCAAGAAAGCTTTTACCGCCGGGGGGGATTTCGGGTGGTTTCCAAGTTTTTCAGAGCCGGGGTATGCAGCCAACCTTCGCCTAGATGGAAAATCTATTATTTGGGACCTGCTAGACCTTCATCTTCCGTTGGTGTCAGCGGTAACCGGACATGCCATGGGTTTAGGGGCCAGCATCGCTTTGCTCTCCGACATCACCGTCATGTCCGAAACGGCTCGTCTGGGCGACCCTCATGTTCAGGTAGGCATTGTGGCCGGTGATGGGGGAACCATTGCTTGGCCTCTGGCCCTAGGCCCACAATTGGCGAAACGTTTTTTGCTTACCGGTGACCCCCTCACGGCCGTCGAAGCAGAACGTTTGGGGCTCATCGTTGAGACGGCTTCCGATTCAGATGCTTGTTTGACGGCTGGTCTTGCTTGGGCTAAACGACTGGCCGGCGGGGCCCCGCAAGCCGTTCAATACACCAAACAGGCTATAAATAGTTGGATAAAACAGACCTGCGGGCCGGCCTTTGACTTAGCTACCGCTTTAGAAACGGTCACCTTTGCTTCGCAAGATTTCACCGAGGCGTTGAGCGCTCTCCAAGAAAAGCGTCCACCAAAATTTACCGGAAAGTAGAAAATAATGACCTTTCAGCCAGGACTCTCCAAAGGTAACGACATTGGCCTCCTTGATGGGCTCATGACCAACCGCGCCATGCGTCGTTATTCTGAGCAGCCGGTAAGCGAAGAAGATATTTGGACATGTCTTCGTGCCGCCGTTCAAGCACCCAGCGGAGGGAACATTCAGCCCTACCAATTTATGGTAGTTCAAGACCCCGCTTTACGTCTCGGTTTGGCTGACCTGTATCGCCGCGGGTGGGACCGTTATGGCCCGGCGGTCGCCCCCCAGGAATTCCCCAATGATCAGGTGCGGGAAAGTTGGGCACGCAACAATCGGGCCACTGAGCACCTTGCCCAAACCCTAGAGCACGTTCCGGTGCACGTTTTAGTGCTTATGCCAACCATAGATATGACCATCTACGACGATGAGGGGGCCATGCCGGTCGGCCCTACCCATGCTTCGGTTTATCCTGCGGTGCAAAACTTTATGTTGGCCGCCCGATCGCTGGGACTCGGCACCTCGTTGACTACCCTGCACCGCATTTACGAAGATGAGGTTCGTCAATTGCTTGGTATCCCCGAGCGTTACGAGGTCTTAGCCCTGCTTCCTTTGGGTCACCCCACCGGCCACTGGGGGGTTGCTCCTCGTTATCGGGGCGCAGAAAAAATCACTTCGTGGGATCTCTTCGGCCAGAAACGCTCGTAGCGGTTTCTACTTTCTTTTGCTTGGGCCTGCTCGAAAACTACCGGGAGGCAGGAATAGGCGCCCCTGGAGCGGGCATGACCTCGGCGGGTCCCACCAAGGTGAGTTGGTCATCGGCTTCTAACACCAATTCATCTTCCACCGGCAACGACACCCCGAAGCGAATCAATGCCGCTACCTCAACACCTTTAGGTAAACCAAGCGCCCCCACTTTTTTGCCGATCAAAGCCGCATCAAGGCCTTCGGGAAACAAGGTGTATTGGGTAATCATGGCCTCGGGCAACAACGCCGACTTGACGGATGCCTCATCCGCCGCCTCGCCCACTTCACGAGCCCCGGTATGCAAGTGGCTGGCTAACTCGCCGGCCAAACGAAGCGACCGGCCCGCGTTAGCCGTGGTACCCGCCAAAAAGAAGAGAGCGTTCACTCGTTCGCCCGAACCCCCCCAAGCAGCCGGAATACGTATACCAGCAGCCGAACGCACGATCACTAACTGGTCGTCATCAATGGCCTCGAACAAAGCCACAGGGGTAGCCGTCGGGTGGTCGCTTGACGGCTGGATCCACAAAGAACCAGTCTCTAAAAAGCGCTCCGTGACTCGTTCTCGCGATAAGCCAATTTGATCCGACAACACGGTGGCCGCCCGATCAGCGGCCTCGGAAATATCTGTGCCCTCGGGGATTGACAACACCGAAGCCCGAGCGATCAAACCGTGGTAGTCGTCAACATCACGCAAGCCGTGGCCGGCCATGGCCGCACTCATCTCACGGTCAAGACCTCTATCGACTTCGGAACCCCACCGCTCAAAAACATGGCGGATAGCGCCGGCTCGTTTGGTGCGGCCCTGAGCGTAAAAGTGATGCCACGTCCAGGCCACCACACTGACTATCAAAACAAACAACTGAGGCACCGGGCCCAACTGCCATATCAAATACACCGACACGGCAAGACCAGCAAACTGCGTAAACGGATACAAAGGCGCCCGAAAAGCCGGGGCGTAAGACTGGATACGAGAAGCCCGCAACACCAAGACCGCCAAGTTAACCAAACCCAAAGTCAACAAAACAAAAGCACTCGCCAACTTAGCTATGGCCTCTGCATCAAAAATCAAGACCACCACCGCAATAGACGAACCGGTCATAACTACCCCCACCGTGGGGGTACCAAACTTACCAATGCCTCCCAAACGGGCGGGCAACAAGCCATCCTGAGCCATGGCCATGGGGTAGCGAGCGGCCGCCATAATGCCGGCATTTACCGCCGAAGCAAAAGCAGCCAACGCAGCGATAACGATAAGTCCTACCCCCAACGGAGGCAGCACGGCCACCGCCGCAGTGTGAATAGGTGCTAAATCTTGATGCAACTGCTCCGGAGGAACCACCACCACCGCCACCAAAACCCCCAAAGTGTAAAGCAAGGTGGCTACCCCCAACGAAAGCGCCATACCTAAAGGAATGCGATGCGAAGGGTCTTCCACTTCCTCCGCTGCACTAGCCACTTTGGTAAGCCCGCCATAGGAAACAAACACCAAACCCACCACGGCCATCACCCCCGATGACCCAGTGGTGAAGAAGGGCTCTAGGTTTGGATCATCAAGACCACGGGCTTTTGTTTCCCAAAGCCCTTCAACCAAGAACCACCCCATGACCGCAATAACAAACGCCACCATGGCCAACTGCACCGAAGCGCTGGCTTTCGAGCCCACCACATTGATGAAAGTAAAAAAACCAATGAGCGCCAAGGCCAACCAAGTGGTGTTGACATCTAAAACCAATACCAAATAAGCACTCATGCCTACCATGGCGAAAGCATCTTTGAGTACCAGAGAAAGCCAAGTGCCGAACCCGGCTACCGTACCCACCGCCGGCCCGAGAGCACGCTCTAGAAAATAGTAAGCCCCGCCCGCTTTGGGAAGGGCCGTAGAAAGTTCGGCCACACTCAGCATGGCTGGCACGGCAAACACTCCCGCTATTAGATAAGCCAATATGGCGGCCGGCCCGGCTTTAGCAGCCGCCAAACCCGGGAGCAAAAAAAGACCCGAAGAAAGCATCGCTCCGGTAGACAGCGAAAACACATGGCGCAAGCCCAATGAGCGGGTTAGTTTTCCTGATTTGTTGTCCGACATTGACTAACCCTAGATGATAAGCGACCTTAGTGCGTTCAAGTCGCCGTTTAAAGCCCGTCGAGGAACTCCAGTAACAAGTCGTTCACCGTCTCCGCTGCTTCTTGCTGCAGCCAGTGACCGGCCCCCTCTAAAATGTGGGTCCCCCGAAGGCCTGGCAAAGTCTCTGGATACCGGCTAATGGCGCCCGCCCCCCATTGTGTGGGGCCGTCTTTTTCTCCACCAATAAACAACGAGGGCTGCCTAATAGCTGCATGATGCCAAGCTCGCAGATCAACCCAGTCATAGTCAATGCACCGGTAGCGGTTGAGCCCACCGGTAAATCCGGCCTTGGCAAACTCTGCCGTGTAGAAGTCTAAATCTGCGTCGGTCATCCACTCCAGTGGGCTGGAGGGATAAGAAAATCCGTCGCTTAGCAAGCCGCCGGGAGGCACGAACCCCATAGATTTTTGCCCCGGTTCAGGTGGCGGGCAGTCCCCTGACGCTGAGAAGTAAAAGCCCGCTAACCAACGGCGGGGGTCTTTTGCTATTTCTGCTTCGGCCTGCCCCGGTTTTTGGAAATAGGTGATGTAAAACTCTTCGGTATCGCTGAAACTGGCGAAGGTCTCGGAAGGCCGGTGATCGTTACGGGCATCATAAGGCACGCTCAGTAATGCCATTGCCGTAAAAACATCGGGCCGTAAACGGGCGGCGGCAGCCGCTATAGGGGAACCCCAGTCGTGACCCACGATGGTGGCCGTGGTTTCACCGAGGGCTTGAACCACCCCAACACAATCGGCAGCTAAATCCACCAACCGGTAAGCGTCGAACCCTTCTGGGGTGGCCGACGATCCATAACCACGCACGTCTATAGCGGCGGCTCGGTACCCGGCAGCTGCCAATGCCGGCAGTTGGTTGCGCCACGAATACCAAGATTCGGGAAACCCATGCACAAACAACACCAGCGGCCCTTCACCCATTTCGGCCACATGCATTCGGTAGCCGAAAGCGTCAACATTGTGTCGTTTTACTTCATTTAAGAAACTCATAGTTTCCTTTCATTGCCGACTCTTGTTTGCTAGCAGCGTGACTGATGCGGGGGTGCTCTGGCAAGCCAGGCCGAGTTGTACTACTCTTTGCCCCAACAAACTAGGGGGGGAAGATATGGAAGTCGGAGAAAGCGCATCAACCGGCGGAAATGTATTAGAAAACCCGAAAGTACGCCTTGG
>DUCC01000011.1 GCA_012959995.1 Acidimicrobiia bacterium | reverse complement strand
CCGGTTTACATCGTGCAGTTGGTAGCTAAGTTTATTTACCATTATTCGGTCGCTAATTTCCAACGTGGCTTCCATGGAAGGCGACGGAATGTAATAGGCCTGGAATAAGAATGTTTTTACCACCAGGGCGACCACGAACGCTCCGGCAATCACCCCGACCCATTCCAGTACTCCGCGCACCGTGGTAGCAAAAGCCCCTGGAAGTCCAAGGTCGAAATCCTCTTCCTCAACTATCGCCTGTGGCGACTGGGTAACCGGAGGCACCGTTGCCGACGCAGATGGCATTACCGGTGCCGGAGAAGGCCGCTCTGAAACAGGCGGGGCAACCGGCGATGCAGATTCTCCCGCATCGGGAGTGGCCTCTGGCGACCCCGGTGCTTCTGGTTCTTTTCCCGCAGCTCGTTCTTTAGCGCGAGCCAAGATGTCGTCAGCCCATCCATCCTCCATCGGAGAGTCCGATGAGTGGTCAGGGTTTTCTGTTGGGCCGCCTTGGTTCATTTCATCATCCACTCTGAGCAACCTAGCCCCCGGAAGACCCCGAGAGGTGTCGCTCTTGATTCATGCGGTCCAGTACTCGACTGGCGGCTTTTGAACGAAGATCTTCTCCGAGTTCTTGGGGCGCTTCCAGAATCTCTACTTGAGGGCCGAGACGCAACAAAAGTCGGGCCAACCAAGCAGGTGAAGCCACCGGTAGCCGCACCGTCCATCGGCCTTTATCGTCCTCCGTCGCCTCATGATGCGGGTATTCGCCAACCACCCATTGAGCGGCCGGAGCAAGACGGAGAACCACTTCGGCCATTTTTTCGTCAACGGGGAAAACCTCACCGATCGGGGCCCTGTCAAGTACGGGCGTAAACGTTTGGTCGGTTTCGCTGAAGTCACGCACCCGATCAAGGCGGAACAAACGAATCTCGGTACGCAGTTGACAAAAGGCTTCGGCATACCAATGGCCTTTATCAGCAAACAAGCGATGCGGTTCCACCTGCCGGCTTTGGCTCTCATTGCGCCCAAAGGAGTAATAGTCAATAGACAAAACTTGACCTTTTTCTCCCGCTCGACGAAAGGCCCCCAGGACATCTCCGTCTCCAGTGCCTAAACGCACATCTATGGCCTCTTGGGCGCCTTGGCCTAGCGCTACCGCCATTTTGGTTAGCCCGCGTTCCAGTGACCCCAACTGCTCTTGGTCGGCTAACACGGCAACCGATTTCCCAGCAGCTATGAGCTCTAAAAGTTCCGCCGGCGTCAACCGAAGTGGGCGCGAGAACCAGTCGGCGTAGCCAATTTGCACGAAACCATCATCAACCATTACCTCGATCATGTCGCCCGGTCCAAAAGGCGCCACCCCGACCATGCCCACAACATTTTCCAAATCAGGAAGCAGCATTCTCTCTGGATAGTTAAAGCGTTCGGCGATCTCCGAGAGTTCCGCCCCATCCCTATCTACTACCCACGGGATGATGGCCAAAATGCGACGCAAACGGTCTTGGGCGCTCAGGCGTGTCATTGGAGTGCCTCCAGCCAATCCTTCATGTCTTGACGAAGTTCTGGCGGGCTCAAAATCTCTGCGCCATCAAGAAAGGTCAAAACAAACGACCGGAAGGCCTCTTTGTTCACAACTTCTTCTTCGATCAGCAGCGAACCATCAGCGTGTTCTTCTTTTACCGCGCTTTCCCCTAAAAAGTTTTTTATCCAAGTGGCATGTACCGCATCTACCGCCACGGTGGCTTTGATGGTGTCTCCCGGGCCGTAACGCCATGGCTGGTCATCGGCTGATTCCAAACGAGCCGGAGGACGATCAAAGGACTCAGCGGCCCCCAACTTTACGGCGCCATCAATGCGGTCTACCCGAAAACTTCGTTCGGCTTGCCGGTCTTTATCCCAGCCGCTCAAATACCAGCGACCTCGGCTAAAAGACAATCGGTAAGGCTGAAGCGCTCGTTGGCCGTTTTGGTAAAGAAAAGTCACCTCGTGGCGCTCGGCCACTGCTTGCAGAAGGTTCGCTACCCGATCGTCGCCGATTAATTCTGCCACCGGGGCGGGCCGATCTTCACCGCCCGGGTCACCGCCCAAAGGCCAAAGTGGGTCAGCACGCAAGCGAACCAAGTTGGCTGCCACGTGCAGAGCGGACAGTTCATCGGGGGCCAGGTCGGGGCCTTTACCAGAAAAAGATTCTTGACGAATCAGGTAGCCCCCTTTAGCTCCCTCGCTTCGCAAAATCTCCTCATATTCGATGGGGATGCCCAGAGCTTTTAGTTCATCTTTGTCACGCTCAAAGGCCCGTCGAGCAGTCTCGGGGTCATCGGAGTATGCGCCTTGCATGCCTTCAAAAAGTTCTTCTCGGGGCAACGGGCGGTTGGTGTTTAGCAAGGCCGCAACCAAGTTCAGCAATCGTTCAAGTTTGCTCATTTTTCTACTTTAGGCCTCGCGGGCGACGCCTGCTCATAGCGAATTGATGAGCTTGTTGACCCGCTCATCTTCGGAACGAAAGGGATCTTTGCACAGCACCGTTCGCTGTGCCTCATCATTGAGTTTTAGGTGAACCCAGTCCACGGTGTAGTCGCGTCGTTGTTCCTTGGCTCGGCGAATGAACTCGCCGCGCAGGCGAGCCCGAGTGGTTTGTGGCGCCCATTCCACCGCATGGGTTATTTCGTCATCGCTGAGCACTCGTTCCACCATTTCCCGTTCCTGCAGCCGATAGTAAAGCCCCCGGCGGCGGGCGACCTCATGATATTGGAGATCTATCAACGCGACCTGGGCATCGGCCAGAGACAATCCGTGGCGTTCTCGGTAACGCTCAATTAACAAATACTTAGCCACCCAGTCGCATTCTTTTTCCAAAGTCAAGGGGTCATCTTCGATAGCCGTAAGGCAGTGCTCCCACATGGCCAGGGCTTTTGTTTCTTCCTCGCTCATGTCATGGTGTTCGCTAAAACGGATGGCTCGGTCTAAAAACTCGCGCTGAATATCCAGCGCCCTCAGCTCACGGCCGTTGGCTAAACGCACCGTCCGTTGACAGGTGATGTCGTGGCTTATTTCTCGAATAGCGCGAATAGGGTTTTCTAAAGTCATGTCACGCATGACCACTGCAGGGTCCTCCAACATGCGCAAAATTAATCCGCAGGCAGCCATTTTTAAAAAACCCGCATATTCGCTCATGTTGGAGTCGCCCACGATCACATGGAGTCGTCGATAAAGCGCCGCATCGGCATGGGGCTCGTCACGCGAATTAATAATGGGACGCGATCGGGTGGTGGCACTCGACATGTCTTCCCACACGTGGTCAGCCCGCTGGCTTAAGCAGTACATGGCACCGCGTGCGGTCTGCAATACTTTTCCGGCTCCGGCATAGATTTGCCGACTTACCAAAAACGGGATCAATACTTGGCTGTACCGCTCGGGGCCTTCTTCACGAGGGGTCAAATAGTTTTCGTGGCAGCCGTAAGAGTTACCTGCGGAATCGGTGTTGTTGCGAAAAAGATGAATGTCGCCCTCGATGCCCTCTTCGTGAAGTTTTTCTTCGGCACTTTGTAAAAGTTGTTCCAAAATCCGTTCACCCGCCTTGTCGTGGGCGATGGCCTCACGCACTGAGTCGCATTCTGGAGTGGCGTACTCGGGGTGCGAACCGACATCAAGGTAAAGCCGTGACCCGTTAGCTAAAAACACGTTGGAGCTTTTTCCCCACGAAACCACGCGACGAAAAAGGTAACGGGCTACTTCATCGGGGCTGAGGCGGCGCTGGCCGTCAAGGGTGCAGGTGATGCCGTATTCGGTTTCAATGCCGTAAATGCGGCGCTGCATAAGGCCTAGGCTTCGCTAAGCAATGCCACGAGCGGCGCGCCTTCGATGCGACGAAAGGCCCGGCGTCCATTGTGGCGAGCTAAAACTGCTACTTCAAGGTCATCGGCTCCCAAAGTTCGCTCGGGGCCTGCCAAGGCGGCAACTGCTTGTTGTAAAGCGGAGCCCAGCGGTGCTTCTGCTTGCCAGGTCTCTTCCATGCGGCCTCGAATCGCTTCGGCCTCTCCCCCCGTCACCACGAAAGATTTCGTGTCCATTACCGTCCCATCGTAAAGCAAATGGAAAATCTGATCGCCGGCTGCTTCCTCGCCCATTTCGGCCACCAAAAGCTCCACCTCTAAGGGCTTCATTTCGTGGGTGAAATATTGGCCCAGCGTTTGGGCGTACTGGTTGGCTAACCAACGGGCGTCTACATCTTGGCGGCTAAAGGAGTAACCCTTGAGGTCGGCGTGGCGTACCCCCGCAACCCGCATTTGGTCAAACTCGTTGTATTTTCCTACGCCTATGAAACCAATGCGGTCATAGATTTCGCTGACTTTGCGCAAAGTGTTCGAAGGGTTTTCGGCGCAAAGCAAAACGCCGTCGGCGTAGGTTACTCCTACGGCAGCTCGTCCACGGGCGATTCCTTTGCGGGCGTAGTCGGCCCGATCTTTCATTACCTGTTCTGGCGAAACATACATCGGCATGTTCATTAGGCGCCCCCGATCAGGTTGTCCAGGATAGCGCCGGTACGAGTAGCGATTTCTGCATCGGGCACCCGGGCAAAACCGTCTTTGGTTATGGCCGCCACCACCGGATAAATACCCCGAACGGGGTCCGGGCCTCCGGTTGCGCTGTCTTCGTCGGCGGCATGAAAGAGTGACTCAATGGCCAAGTCAATGGCCTCGCTTTGTTTTAGGTTTCCGTTGTGGCGGAGTTTTATCACGGTGCCGGCATGCAAACTGCCCGAACCTGAGGCTCCGTAGTTTCGTTCTTCGTAGCGGCCGCCGGTGATGTCGTATTGAAAGAGACGGCCTTTTTCTTCTTGAACGTCGTACCCGGCAAACAACGGCACCACCCCGAGGCCTTGCATGGCCGCCGGAAGATTGTTGCGCACCATTTGGCTGAGTTGGTTCGCTTTCCCTTCCAGGCTCAGGGGGTTGCCTTCTACCTTTTCGTAGTGTTCGAGTTGCAACTGGAAGAGGCGCACCATTTCCATCGCTGGGCCAGCGGCCCCGGCGATCGCTACACCAGAAAGCCCGTCAGCGGGGAAAACTTTTTCAATGTTTCGGTGGCTGATGAGATGCCCAGAAGTAGCGCGGCGATCCCCAGCCATAACGACGCCATCGTCGATGCGTATAGCCACCACGGTGGTGGCGTGGGTTATTTGTGCCGGGTCTAGAGCGGCGTCACCGAGGTCTGGCTGACGTTTGAGGGTACGCAGCAGCCCAACAAAATCGGGGCCGGGGTCGTCAGATGGGGTAAAGAAAGGAAGGGTCACGGGTTGAAGAGTATCTTCCCACTCGGGGCGACTACTCGCCGCCTTTCTGTACATAGCTTTTTACAAACTCTTCGGCATTACTTTCGAGTACTTCATCAATCTCGTCAAGGAGGTCATCGAGTTCGGCCTTTAATTGCGCTCCTTGTTCACCAGATGCCCCAGGGGTGGGGTCCTCTTGTTCAAAGTCTTCTCGCGAGGTGGCCGCGTTTTTTCGTTGTTGTTCTTGCTCGGGCATGTTTTCTCTCCTCGTCTGTTGACTTGAGACTAGACCGGGTCGCCTGCTTTTAGGTGGTCAAGTAGCTCAATTACGGTAGCGCATTGATCGAGCAACGAACCAACATGTTTTTCGGTGCCTCGGGTGGGTTCCATCATGGGGATCCGTTGCAAGTTTGTTTGGCCAGTTTCGAAGACCAACGAATCCCAGTTGGCGGCCACCACCTGGTCGGGCCACTTTTCAAGGCACCGGCCGCGAAAATATGCTCTGGTTTCTTTCGGGGGATGAAGCATGGCCGTCGCCACTTGCCGTTGGTCCACCAGAGTTTCGGCTCCCAAACGGGCAAAAAGTGAACGGGCGGGACGTAAATCGTGATATTGCAAATCAACGGCGGCTAAGCGGATGTCGCCGGCGGCCAAGCCTTGCCGTTCTTGATAGGCAGTCAGGAGATGCTGTTTGGTGACCCAATCCACTACCCCGATGAGCGGCGAGCGGTCGCTTTGTTCCAATGCCGTAAGCACTTCACTCCAACGTTCCATAACTAATTCGACGGTGGCCCCGCCCACTTTTTTGTTGCCAAAACGTTCAAGATATTTGACTGCTTTTTCGTAATAGCTCCATTGCAAAGACAGCGCCGTCACTGTGGTGCCGTCTTCCAGTAAGAGTGGTTGCCGCAAGGTGAGGTCAAAAGAAACCTGTTGCAGGGCTCGCACTGGGTCGGCAAAATGAACTCCCTGGTCGAGCATTCCTTCTTCAACCATGGCTAACAGCAGCGCCGTGGTTCCGACTTTTAGGAAGGTCGCTACCTGACAAAGGTTGGCGTCGCCCACGATGACATGCAAACGCCGGTAGCGCAAAGGGTCGGCGTGCGGCTCATCGCGCGTATTGATTATGGGGCGCTTAAGGGTTGTTTCTAACCCGACGGGTTCTTCAAAAAAGTCAGCTCGTTGGGTGATTTGAAACGGCACTTGGTGGCGGCTACTCCCCGGCATTTCGCACCCCACTTTTCCTGCTCCAGTAAATATTTGTCGACTCACAAAGTGAGCGGTGGCGTGTAACACTATTTGTTCGAAGGGCACCGCCCGGTCTACTAAATAGTTTTCGTGGCACCCATAACTGTTGCCCTTTCCATCTGAGTTATTTTTGTAAACCACCAACTCTTGACCCTCTGGGAGTACCTCTTTCGCTGCTTCCATAGAAGCCACCATGATGTGGTCACTGGCTTGGTCATAGAGGACGGCACTTAACGGGTCGGCGCACTCCGGGGAACTCATTTCGGGGTGAGCGTGATCAACGTAATAACGCGCCCCGTTGGTTAGCACCGCATTCACCATGTGCATTTCAATGGCCGGCGACCGCCCGTCGACCGCGACAAAACCACGGGCATCGTGGTCTGGGCTTTCACCAACAAAATCCCAACCAGGGCGTGGAGCATTAGGGCCCCGAGAGGCCGCCGAAACCTGGTCAAGGTAAGCGTTGATGAGTAGCGCCGAGGCACTAATCGGATCGGGGCCGGGCACCCCGCGATGGACGATTCCGTATTCGGTTTCTATTCCAAGGATTTTGTCAACAGACATAGCGGAGCAAGCCGAGGCCTACAGGTATTGGCCGGTGGTTACTCCGTCGATGGCCCGGCCGCCACCTTCGTTTTGATGTTCGGTAATCAGGGTGCGCACATAAACAATACGTTCGCCTTTTTTGCCGGAGACTTTAGCCCAATCATCAGGATTGGTGGTGTTAGGGAGGTCTTCGTGTTCTTTAAATTCTTGACGCACCGCATGCGTCAAATCATCGGTGTGAATACCTAAAAAGCCGCCAGCCAACTGGCGTTTTATGGCCAGCGCCTTGGCTCGGCGTACAATATTTTCTACCATGGCCCCCGAGGCGAAGTCTCGGAAGTAGAGCACTTCTTTGTCGCCGTTTTGGTAGGTGACTTCTAAAAAACGGTTGTTCTCGTGAGAGCTGTACATGGTTTCTACGGTTTTTTCAATCATGGCCAAGACCGTTTTGTTTCGGTCTCCCCCGCCGAGGGTTTCCACCAATTCTTCGGCCAACGGGAGTTCAGCCACCAGGTAGCGAGCAAAAATACGTGACGCCGCCATTTCGTCGGGCCGTTCGATACGTATTTTTACGTCGAGGCGACCGGGCCGCAAAATGGCCGGGTCAATAAGGTCTTCGCGGTTAGATGCACCAATGACAATGACATTACTTAGGGTTTCTACTCCATCGATTTCTGCCAACAGTTGTGGCACGATGGTGGATTCCATGTCTGAACTAATCCCGGTGCCTCGGGTACGAAACAAAGATTCCATTTCGTCGAAGAAAACAATGACCGGCCAGCCTTGTTCAGATTTTTCTCGGGCTCGTTCAAAAATCAGGCGAATCTGCCGCTCGGTTTCCCCCACGTATTTGTTGAGCAACTCTGGGCCCTTGATGTTGAGGAAATAACTCCGAGCGTTTTCGTCTCCCGAAACCTCGCTCACTTTGCGGGCCAACGAGTTGGCCACTGCTTTAGCGATTAACGTTTTTCCACACCCTGGAGGGCCGTAAAGTAAAATCCCTTTGGGGGCCGGAAGTTCGTATTCGGCAAAAAGTTCTTTATGAAGGAATGGCAGTTCTACCGCATCTATTATTTTTTCTATTTGTTGATCTAAACCGCCGACATCTTCATAGGTAACATCCGGTACTTCTTCTAAAATTAGTGATTCCACTTCGGCTCGCGGCAAGCGTTCCAGCAATAATCCAGCTCGTGCATCTACCAGCACCGAGTCGCCGCTGCGGAGCTTGGGGGCCAACGGGCTCAGCAAATCGGCGGTCAGTTCCACCACTTGTTCTTCGTCGCCGCGCCCCACCACCACTACCCGAGGCCCGCCGGGCAAAGACTCTTTGACGGTCATGACCTCACCCAAGGAAGGTGGGCGGCAAGCCATGATCACGCTCATGCTCTCGTTGAGTACAACTTCTTGACCGACCGAAATGGTGGCCGAGAGTTCCGGAGTGACCCCGACCCGCATTTTGCGGTTGGCGGCTTGCACATCGACCGTGGCGTCGTCGTTAAGGGCGACCACCGTGCCGTAGGCCGACGGCGGCTGAGTCAGTTGCTCTACTTCTTGGCGAAGGTCGCCAATACGCTTTCGGGCCGCTTCTAACGTGGCATCAAGTTTTTGATTGCGCTGCATGGCTTTTTTAAAGTCTTGCTGAGCGTGACGCAACTCCGCTTCTAACACACCAATGCGTTCAGGGGCATCAAGCAAACGCCGGCGGAGGTCAGTCAACTCATTTTGCAGCGCCAATATTTGGGATGACATGTCTGGATTTTCTTGGTGGGCCATGTGGTTGCTCCGCTTTTTGTCGTTCTCGCTTTAGTTGACCTTACCCGGCAAACGGTGTGGTACAGAAATACCCTTTTTGGAGGAGATGTTCTTGACCGCCCTGTGCCTATCTTGGTTCTTTCCGTGGCTAGGCTGTCGCTCAAGTGACGCAAATAGCGTCTCCCAATTACGAGAGGAACCCTTCCCCTATGAAGGTTTGGATTGATCAAGATCTCTGCACCGGCGACGGACTCTGCGAAGAGATCGCACCTGCCGTTTTTGCCATGCTTGACGATGGTTTGGCATACGTAAAAGAAGGCGACAAAATTTTTAGCGAACCCGGCGGCGCCGAAGGTTTAGCTGAGTTGCCTGAAGATCAACTTGAAGCCACCATTGAATCAGCCGAAGAGTGCCCCGGCGAGTGCATCTTCATCGAAGTTGACTGATTAAAAGTTTTTGCAAGGTGAGGGGCTTTGACCCCTCATTTTTGCGTTTCGGGCTAAGAGCGGCAGGGCCCAGGACCGCTGGGTTCATCGGTTAACTCGGCCACCAAGTTTTGCAACTCGGTTATCTGCACGGCGTAACCCGCCGCTTCGACCCCAACGGTAGAAGAAAACACCACCCCTACCACTTCCCCGTTTTCGTTTATTAGCGCAGACCCAGAGTGTCCTTGATCAACATCTATCGCTACCTGTAGCGCATCGCGCCCGCTTGCCTCTTGGCCATAAATATCGTTTCCGGTGGCCCGTACGTGTTGAGCAATACGGCCGGGCCGCCACTGGGCTTCGCCCTTTATGTCAAAGCCCACCAGCGCTACCAACTGACCGTCTTGTGCTTCCCGTAAGGCCAAACCGCCAGCCGGCGGGCGAGGTATTGACAACAAAGCTAGGTCGCTTACCGGGTCGAAAGCCATCACCGTCGCTGGTTGAGTCTCCGCCTCGCCGGCCACCATGACCTGTGGTTGGTCAACCCCCGACACCACATGAGCGTTCGTGACCAAAAGGCCAGACTCCAAAAAGAAGCCGGAGCCTCGTTGAGCACGGGCACACCCCAAACCCAAAATGCTGGCCGTCGAGCCATGAGTTTGGGCAATCAAATCCAAAGAGAAAAGTGTGGCCTCTGGCACCTCCATAGACGGAAGCACTTCAACTGGTGGCGCGTCTTGTCCGACGTCGCTACTTGAACAACCAGCCAGAGCCAAAACCAAAACAGCAGTCCAGCAGATTCGTTTGCGCATGTTTAGGAAGGAAGCATCCGGGCATGGGTAAGAAACGCCGTGTGGGCCACCATGCGGTGATCTGGCCGAACCGCCGGGGGCTCAATATGCCAGGTCCGGTTCAACACCTCAACCGTTTCAGCAAAAGCAAAACCGTGTTCGGTCAAGGCCTCACGAAAGGTAACGGCCTGCACGATGCTCGGGGTGTAGGCCAAAATGATGCCGCCGGGACGCAAGGCCTTAACAGCATGGGGCACCACCTGCCAAGGCTCCGGGAGATCCAGGATCACCCGATCCAAGTTGGTTTCGGCGATACCTTGGTAAACATCGCCGATGGTGATTTTATAGCGATCCATCACTTCGGTGCCCAAAACTGCGGTCACGTTTTCTTGGGCTCGTTGGGCAAAATCTTCACGGATTTCATACCCCACAATGTCCACGCCGGCGCGCAACATGGTCATAGACAAAGCCCCCGATCCAATGCCTGACTCCAGAACGCGTGCCCCGGGGAACAAATCAGCCATCATCAATATTGGGCCAAGGTCTTTCGGGTAAATAACTTGGGCACCCCGCGGCATTTTCAAAATAAAGTCCGACATGGTGGGCCGCACGGCCAAAAAGTTTTCACCTCGACTCGACCGGCATCCGGTGCCATCAAGGTTGCCAATCAAATCATCATGACTTACCACTCCGGTATGCGAGTGAAATTCACCGCCGCTTTCCAAAGTGATGAGGTAACGCCGTTTTTTTCGGTCTACCAGCAACACATGGTCGCCGATGCTGTATTCGTTGCTCATAAAGAGGTGGGTTCCTTTTTTGCGGTGGGTCCAAGTTTTACCGGGACGTCTTGGGTGGCTCGTTCGACCAGACGACAAAAGGCGCAAACTTCGCTGCTGCAGGGCGCTCCACAGGCCGTGCAGGGGCTAAGCGCCGGGCGGTCATCAATCGTTTCGTTTTCTAGCGGCGTAAAGCGATCTACCGCTCGAGCCAAGAACCCCGCATAAAAGTCGTGCTTGCTGCCTGGCGATTGCGCTTCCAAAAGGTTCAATACCTCTTTGTACCCGAGGTGCTTGTTCCCTACTGCTTTCGGGCATTCATCAACGATGTAGTCAATGCCCGTTAACACGCAGTAGGCGGCCATCTCTCGTTCTCCCAGTCGCACTAAGGGTTTTACCTTGCGGGGAAAACCCTGGCCGGCGGGCAGTACCGGTTTTTGTCGCCCCAAATAGTCGCTTTGCCAGCGCAAGGTGTTGCCCAATAAAACCGCTGCTTCGTCGTCAAGGTTGTGGCCCGTCACCACCACGTCGTAGTTGCCTTCGGTGGCCGCTTGGTCAAAGAGGTGGCGTTTACTTAAGCCACAGGCGCTACAGGGGGTTCGTTTGGCTGCTCGGGACCCAGAGGGAATGTCGTACCCGTAGTCCCTGGGGAGATCAATAATCCGCAAATTTACGTCGCGGGTTTTGACGTATTTTTCCACGTAGGTCACTGACTGCTCAGAATATTCTCCAATACCCAAACCGATATAGAGCCCATCAACTTGGTAGCCCATGTCTAACAAGATGTCCCAAAGAGCCAACGAATCTTTCCCCCCGGACACGGCAATTAAAATACGATCGTCGGGAGAAAACATGTGGTGCTCGGCGATGGCCTTGGCCACTTGATCTCGACACAAGCGCAAAAAATGTTCAACACAAAAGTTAGCGTTATGGCGCCGCAGGTCGATAACTGCAGGCTCCCGACAGACCCGACATTTCACGAGTGGCCACCAGAAATCACCGAACGGATTTCAATATGATCTTCGTGAGCCAGCATGGCGTCGCCCGGCACCAGGGTGCCGTCCCGGATGACCAGCACCGACTCACGGTTGAGTTCCAAGCGATTCAAAAGCGCAACCACCGACATTGTTCCCTTGAATTCCAAGGTGCGGTTGGGGTTACGTAATTCTACCTTCATGCGCTGTTTTTTTCTTCTGCGGAGGGGGCCTTATGGCGAATTTCTAGCGTTTCCCCGGCTTTCAATTTTTCAGAAAAAAGCACCGGCCCGCTCCCCCGTTTACTGGTTCGCCCAACAAAACGCAAAACGGTGGCCACCAAAAAAATAACCTGCCAACCGCGATGGCCACCCATTAGTCCGCGCCGCACTCCGGTACGCAGGAGCCCACTCAACGAAAAATGCATGATTAAAGGCGGCGAATCTCAACCGTGGTGGAGGCAATCCGCCCCACCCGTCGCCCTAAAAAATAAGCGACGGTAACCACTGCTACACCCAGCATTACTGCTCCGGCCAGCAGCGACGTTCGGTGCTCTTCTAAGTTTCCCAAAGGCCCCCCGGCTGTCCGCCGGAGTTCTTCTTCTAAGTCCGCTGGAGTAATTTTCTCAACCATTGAGCCCTCTTTCGCCACCAATGCGACTCAAAGCAAGAGCGGTCACCCCGCTAAGCGCGGCCGCCATCATTAGGTAAGGCAGCCACGACCACCAACCAACAAAAAAATGGATCTCTTGAAGCCCCCGCAAACCGCCGATTGCTAAAAGAACCAAACCCAGCCCAGAAAAAAGAGCACTTAAAATGCCGTTAATCAAAAAACGGCCCGAGGCACGCAGTGGGTCCACGGTTTCTTGACGCAAATAGCGCCCCAGCAGATCAATCAGGTCACCTGATTCTCGTTTACGTCCCATGATGGCTCCACGCTATCCAAACGAGTGGTGGCCCGTTGATCTGACGGTTAGGAAACTAGAACCGGAAACGGTTCCAACAAAGCCAACGGCGGGCCTACGGGGAAGGCCACCAGATCTAAAACGATTTGGTCGTGGAGTTGAAGAAGATTTTCGGGAAGCGGATCGGCATTGCTAATCAGCGCAAAGGTCAAGGTGCGTCCCTCTAACGTTTCGACCACACCGGCCAAGCTCACTACATCATTCAAGGTGCCAGTTTTTGCGCGCACCCGGCCTTCGCCCGACGATCCCACCAAACGGTTGCGCATGGTGCCGGTAGAGCCGGCGAGGGCCAAACCGCTCCGGAGGTCGGTGGCGTCCCATCCACCAGTATCCCCAAGCAAATCCACCAAAAGAGAACAAGTAACGAGGTTTCCGGGGTCCAGGCCTGACCCGTCAGCGGCCACTATTTCTTGTAAGAATATTTCCCCTAAAGCGCCGCTCATTTCTTGAAGGCCTTGCTCGGTGGTGCCGTGCCCATAAGAGAAACCAGCCAAAGCTTTGACCAGCAGTTCCGCCGTGGTGTTATCGCTGGCCTGCAACATTTGCGCAACCAAGATTGCCACAGGGGGCGAATCGATAGAGGCCAACTCGACCAAAGCATCCTCGGGAGCAAGGCCAGAACTGGCTCGTTGATAAATCCTCAAAGAACGGTCTTCAAGTAAATCATCGAAGAAGGCCGCGGCAAATGCCGCAGGATCTTCGGTGGCGGTGTTTAAACCATTCGCCGTATTTTCGCTATCCCACTGAGAGAAACCGTCATTAACCGATAACGCACTCAGCGGCCCAGATTGGTTTTGGGCACCGGCCCGAAAACGCTCCGGCCAGGTGGCTACCCAGCGCAGATCATCAAAGTAACTTTCATCACCAACTACCGCTCCGGTGATGGTGTCAACATCGGCGGCGGCGATCTGGTCGGCCAGCAAGTTGAGGTCCGTGTAGGGCAAGGGTGTCGAAAAACGGTCGGCATAATCGGCGGTCATAAGTAACGGATCGCCGGCTCCCACCAGCCAAATGTTGCCGTCTACCACCCCATCAACGGGACCACTTTGTGCCATAACCCGTGTAGTAAAAACATAGTCGGGGCCCAGCACCGCCAGAGCGGCGGCGGCCGTTAATAACTTTTGTGTGCTGGCGGGCACCAGAGGCAAATCTGCTTGATGGGCATAACGGGTTTCCCATCTTTCGTTCACTGCTAAGCAACTGCCGGCGGGGAGTTCCGCCACCGCTTCGTCCAAGGTTGCCACCAATCGGCGTTGCGCTTCGGGCCCTTGAAGAACTTCTGGCAATCGACGACCCGAGAGCAGTGGGGTGGACAAGCGAGGGGCTGCCGCCTCAACAGTCAACGGTGGGCGGTTGGCATCGACATCGGTCACCTGGGACTGCCAAAAAGCACCCACCGCTACCAAAGCGAACACTAAGGGTAAAAATAATCTTGAGACCACGAGGGCATATTAGAGGCCAAACCCGCCTCTGCGTGTGCAAGCCGTAGTTTTATGCACTATTGCCCGTAAGGTCATTTCTCACCGCCCCTGTCACCAGCCTTCAGCAAGCGAAGTATTTATGTCCTATTCCGTAGCTCTTTCTGAACATCCTGACCCCGGGGTGGCCACCGGCGAAGCTGTGGGCCAGGTAATGGAAGCCTTTAGCACCCCGCCCGATGTGGTTTTACTTTGGGTCACCGAACCCTTTGCCTCCCACCTAAAAAGTATTGCCGACACCGTTCAGCATCTACTGGAAACTCCTTGCTTGATGGGGGTAGTAGCGGAAACCGTGTTGGCAAATCATCAAGAAATTTTTGGCACCCCAGCTGTTTTGCTTTGGGCCGGGCACACCGAAACGGCCCGTCCTTTTTCCATACACCCCGGAGATTTACTTCCTCAAAGCCAGCACGATGGTGATGCGTTACTCCTTTTTTACGACGCAGATTTTCACTATATGGCTGAACTTTTAGACGATCACCCTTCTTACGACTGGATAACCGGCGGGTCCAGTTCGGCAAAACAATGCTCACTTATCCTGAACGGACAGCCACAGACCAGCGGAGCGGTGGGGCTAGTATTTCCCACCGGTTCCGTCAACGCTCCCCGCTTGACCACCGCTTGTCGACCTATCGGCGACCCATTTATTATCACCGACCGAAGAGGCCACTTAATCGAACTGCTGGGGGGCCGCCCGGCTATGGAAAGGCTTGACGCGGCGCGAAACTCGCTGTCTGAAGAAGACCAAAAGCTCTTGCCACGCAGGTTGTTTATCGGGCAAGTGGAGCGTGAAAGCAAAAGCGATTTCCAGGCCGGCGACTTTCTTATACGCCCGGTGGTTGGCAAACAAGAAAACACTGGAGCAATAGCCATTGGCTACCCCATAGAAATAGGGGCCACCGTTCAGTTTCAAATAAGCGACCCGGAAGTGGCTATTCAACAAACAGAAGAAAAGTACCGCCACTGGGAGGCCGACTCTTTATTGTGCTTCGTTTCAAAACACCGAGGGAACACCTTGTTTGACGAAGAAGGCAAAGAAGCGGAGCTCCTCTTGGAGGCTCTTGGCTTTCCGACAATCGCCGGGATGTATTGCACCAGCGAAATAGGCCCCACGGCAACCTTTGGTGCCTTGCACTACTGCTCAACTTCCACCCTGCTCTTTAGCGCACTTGAATAATACCCGACCAACCGGTATCGGGGGGATAGTGTGGCCGCTGTCTCTCCCCTCAACGAAAAGTTTTTCTTATGAGCAATTTGGCCCTTGAAAAAGAAGCAGTAAACGTAGTACGTGCCTTGGGCATGGATGGTCCGCATGCGGCTCGCTCCGGCCACCAAGGAACGGCCATGGCCTTAGCGCCTTTGGCTCATGTTTTATGGACCAGGGTCTTGAACTACGATGCCACAGACCCCGCTTGGCCCGACCGGGATCGCTTTATTTTGTCGCCGGGGCACGCCTCGATGTTGTTGTACTCCATGCTTCATCTCACAGGCTACGGGTTGACCCTCGACGATCTTAAGGATTTCCGTCAATGGGATTCAGCAACTCCCGGCCACCCCGAGGTTGGGCACACCGCAGGGGTCGAGGTAACCACCGGACCGTTGGGCCAAGGCTTCACCAATGCCGTCGGTATGGCCATAGCAGAACGCAACTTGCGGGCCCGTTTTGGGGCGGAACTTTGCGATCACTTCACTTACGTGATTTGCGGCGACGGCGATCTGGCCGAGGGCATCAGTCACGAGGCCGCTTCGCTGGCTGGGCACCAAGGCTTGGGGCGACTTATCGCCGTCTACGACGACAACCACATCACTATTGACGGGCCCACCGAAATCGCCCTCTCCGACGACGCCCCTACCCGCTTTGCCGCTTACGGGTGGGAGGTCATTGACCTCGGAGAAGCAGCCGAAGATTTAGACGCCATGGAAGCTGCGTTGCAATCCGCAAAACAAAGCACCGACCGGCCGACGCTTATTGTCTTGCGCTCGCATATAGGGGCCCCTTCACCGGAGGCAGATACCTCTGGCGTGCACGGGTACGCCTTGACCGACGATGGTATTGCCGAAACTAAACGCCGTTTAGGGATGCCCGAGGATCAATCTTTTTACGTGCCCGATAATGTTTTGGACTTTTATCGACAGGCCGGCCAACGCGGGCAACAATCTCGCCAAGCGTGGGAAGACCGTTACCGCAACTACTCCGGAGACCAAGCCGCTTGGGACGCCAGCCAGAACGGAACCGGTCTCGCCGATTGGAGCGACCAACTTCCTACCTGGTCGCCCGGCGATTCAGTGGCCACCCGTAAGGCTTCCAACGAGTGTTTGCAAGCCTTGCTTGACGCAGTGCCCGGACTCATCGGCGGCGGTGCCGACCTCACCGGTAATACCGGAACCACCATTATGGGCCACGGGGTGCAGAGCAGCGAGTGCCCAGAGGGTCGCCAAATTTACTTTGGGGTGCGGGAACACGCCATGGGAGCAATCTGTAACGGTTTAGCTTTACACGGCGGGTTTGTTCCCGTTAACGGCACTTTTTTAGTCTTTAGTGATTACATGCGCGGAGCGGTGCGCTTAGCGGCGTTAACCCAAGCAAAAAACATTTTTGTGTGGAGCCACGACTCGGTGGGCGTTGGCGAAGACGGCCCCACCCATCAACCTATTGAACATGTGGCTTCCTTGCGGACCATGCCCGGTCTGCGAGTTTTGCGTCCGGCGGACGCCAACGAGACCGCCGCCGCTTGGCAACTCGCTATCCAAGGGCCCGGTCCTTCCGCACTCATTTTGACTCGACAGAACGTGCCAGTTTTGGCAGGAACCGATGACTACGCAAAGGTGGCTCGCGGCGCTTATGTCTTGAGCGATGCCCATCAGCGCCCAGACATCATTTTGATGGGAACCGGCAGCGAAGTTTCTTTAATAGTCGAGGCGTCAGAGACCCTGCAGAGCGAAGGCTTGGCGGTACGGGTCGTTTCTATGCCTTCCATGGATCTCTTCGCGGCACAAGATGCGGCTTACCGTGAAGAAGTTTTGCCCCCCGGCGTACCGGCGGTCTCTATTGAGGCGGGCAGCACCATGGGTTGGCATCGTTGGGCCGACCTCCCTCTTGGCATTGATCGCTTTGGGGCTTCCGCTCCCGGAGACGAGGTTATGGCCCGCTTGGGAATGACCGCCGAAGCCGTCGTAACTGCCGCCCATCAACTCGTTAACCGTTAGGAACCCCATGAGCCGACTTCATGACCTTTTCAATCAACAGGGACAAAGCCCCTGGTTGGATAATTTGCGCCGCTCGTGGGTGGCCTCTGGAGAACTGCAAGATTGGGTAGACCGCGGGGTACGCGGTATTACTTCTAATCCATCCATTTTTGAAAAAGCCATGACCGGTACCGACGCTTACGATGAGCAACTGCGAGAACTTAAAGCATCCGGGGCCTCCATTGAAGAAAGCTACTGGGCTTTAGTGGTCAGCGACATTGAAGGAGCACTAGGCGTCTTGCGCCCCCTCTACGAAGCCAGCGATGGGGTAGACGGCTTTGTTTCGGTGGAGGTTGACCCCACCTTGGCCCCCGACACTGAAGGCACCATTACGGCAGCCCGGGCCTTGCATCAACGCATAGACCAACCCAATGTTTACATTAAGATTCCCGCTACCCAAGCAGGCATTCCAGCCATCGAGCAGATGATCGCCGAAGGCCGCAGCGTAAATGTGACCTTGATCTTCTCTCTTTCTCGCTACCAAGCAGTCATGGAGGCCTACCTCTCGGGCCTTGAACGCTGCCCGGGTGACCTTTCTGCGGTTTCTTCCGTGGCTTCTTTCTTCATCAGCCGTACCGAAACTGAAGTAGATAATCGTTTAGACGCCTTGGGTACCCCAGAAGCCAGTGCGTTGAAAGGCCAGGGAGCCGTCGCTCAGGGGCAAGCGGCTTACCATTTGTTTTTAGAAACCTTTACCGGGCCCCGATGGGAAGCACTGGTGGCTCGGGGGGCCAAGGTTCAGCGGCCTCTGTGGGCATCGACCTCCACAAAAAACCCTGACTACTCCGACACTCTGTACGTTGATGCCCTCATCGGCCCCGACACGGTAAACACGCTGCCCGACAACACCCTGGCCGCTTTTGCTGACCATGGCACGGTGGCTCGTACCGTAGATGCCGACCCAGCACAGGCCCATCAAGTACTGGCCAGTTTGGAAGCTTTAGGGGTGAGCATGGAAGATGTGTCGCAGGTACTTGAAGATGAAGGGGTGGCGGCCTTTGTGAAATCATTCGACGATTTGCTGGCCAACTTGGCGGAAAAGGTCGCTACTTTTTAATCCCTGCCCAGTCCGTTTCTTTTTGCTACGGACTGCTACGTTGGGGCCATGCCAGACCACACCGCCGTTGCTTCCCCCACCGCCACTTGTTCTCTCGCCGCCACCCTGGAGGCCATCGGCGACCGCTGGACCTTGCTAATTTTACGAGATTTGTTTCGCGGCGTACGACGCTTCGAAGACCTTCAACGAGACCTCGGCATCGCACGCAATCTTTTGAGCAACCGGCTAAACAAGCTCATCGACCATGAGATCGTTGGACGACAGCCCTACCAGCAACGCCCGATTCGCCACCAATATATTCTCACCGCCAAAGGGCGCGACCTCTCCCCCGCCCTCATTGCCCTCATGCATTGGGGAGACACCTGGTACGCCGAAGAAGGCCCACCCACGCTGCTGGTACATCAAACCTGCGGCACTCCACTAGACCAAACGGTGCACTGCTCTCACTGCCATCAAGACATCACCGCTCAACAAATTTCTAGCCGACCCGGCCCTGGCCACACCCCGCAGTTAAGGAACACCCCATGACCTCATTTCCTACCGGCCCAGAACTTTTTTCGTTAGCCCGTCAACGCCGCCAAGAACAGTTCGGGGATCGCATTACTTTTAGCCCAAAAGTTTTCATTCCCCTCACCATGCTGTGCCAAGATCGCTGCGGTTACTGCACCTTTGCCCAACCACCGGCCCGCCTTGAGGCGCCTTACCTCTCCCCAGAACAGGTCCTCGAGATCGCCCACCAGGGTGCACTCATGGGCTGCCACGAAGCCCTCTTTACCTTGGGCGAGCGCCCAGAATTACGCTACCCCCTGGCCGCCGACTGGCTCAAAGAGCACGGGTACACCTCCACCATTGATTACTTGGCGGCCATGGCCCAACTGGTTCTCGACGAGACGGGGCTCCTCCCCCACGCCAACGCCGGCGCCTTGAGTCAAGACGAGCTGCAGCAACTCCGTTCTGTCTCTCCTTCGCAGGGGATGATGGTCGAGTCGCTGGTCCCCGACTTGGCTTGCCACCGGGGTGCCCCAGACAAAGACCCAGCCCGCCGTTTAGCCACCTTGGAGGCGGCCGGGCGTTTAGCCATTCCTTTCACTACCGGCATTTTGGTGGGCATCGGCGAAGAACGCCTTGACCGCATTGCTGCCTTGGAGGCCATCGCTGCTGCACATCTTCGCTACGGACACATTCAGGAAGTAATCGTGCAAAACTTTTTGCCCAAGGCAGGCACGGCCATGCACCAGTCCCCGCCTTGCCCGGTCGACGACTTTCTGGAAGCCATAGCTTTAGCGCGGCTCATTCTGCCCCCCGAGGTTCATGTGCAAGCTCCGCCAAATTTGACCGACGACTTTGGCCTGTTGCTTGATGCGGGCCTTGACGACTGGGGCGGGGTTTCCCCAGTTACCGCCGATCACGTCAACCCCGAACGCCCTTGGCCGTCGCTAGACAAACTCCGCCAGGCCACCGAAGACCGAGGCTTGGTATTGGCTCCTCGACTTACCGCCCACCCCGAGTTTGTTACCGACCCAGACCGCTGGTTCGATTCTGCTTTACATTTCCCGATCATGGACCGTTCAGACAGCGAGGGCTTAGCTCGCGACGATCCTGGGGCTTTTTTTCCTGAACGCTTTGAAGCGGGCCCCGAACCAGACAGCGAGATGCAAGCCATCGGCGAACCCTCGACGAGTTGGTGCTCCGGAGTGCCGGTTACCCCACTTACCTTGGTACCGGCTCCCCATAAAATTACCGGCCACCTTCGAGAAGTCCTCAATGGGGTCCTCGCCGGGCAAGAAGTCGGTGCCCCAGAAATGACGGCACTCTTTGCTGCTCGCGGTCCTCAAGTAGCAGCAGTAGCCGAGGTCGCCGACCAGTTACGCAAAGACGCGGTGGGCGATGCGGTGACTTGGGTAGCCAATCGAAACATCAACTACACCAACGTGTGCACCTACAAGTGCCGTTTTTGTGGTTTTTCAAAAGGCCCCTTATCGCTGAACTTGCGGGGCCGCCCTTATCTTCTGGAATTTGATGAAATTGCTCAACGAGCCGCCGATGCGGCCCGCATGGGGGCCACGGAGGTTTGCCTTCAAGGGGGCATCCACCCGGACTTTGACGGCGACTACTACATCAACGTGACCCGCGCCGTGTGCCAAGCCGTCCCGGACATGCATGTTCACGGTTTTACCGCTTTGGAGGTCACCGTGGGGGCGCAACGTTTGGGGCAACCTCTCGCCGAGTACCTCAAACGCATCATGGAAGCTGGGCTAAAGACTTTGCCCGGCACCGCAGCAGAAATTCTTTGCGACGAAGTGCGGGCCGACCTTTGCCCCGACAAAATCAATACCGAAGAATGGCTCGAAGCGCACCGCACGGCCCACCAAGTGGGTTTACGATCCAACATCACCATCATGTTTGGCTCCATCGAACGCCCCGAACATTGGGTGCGCCACCTGTTGCTTTGCCGAGACCTGCAAAAAGAGACCGGTGGCTTTACTGAATTCGTGGGGCTTCCTTTTGTTCACATGGCATCGCCCATTTATTTACAACATCGTTCGCGCCGTGGGCCTACCTTTAGAGAAACCCTGCTCATGCATGCCGTAGCGCGCATCACTTACCACGGGTTGATTGACAACATCCAGGCCTCCTGGGTAAAGATTGGCTTTGACGGCGTACGCCAACTCCTCCAATCGGGGGCCAACGATGTCGGCGGCACGCTTATCGATGAAAGCATCTCTCGGGCCGCAGGCGCCGACCATGGACAGCAGGTCACCGAAGCGGACCTGAGCCGTCTGGTGGAGCCTTTGGGGCGCTCTTTACAACAGCGCACCACCCTGTATAAACCGGTAACCAGAGCTACCCGCCTTACAGTAAACCGCGCCGATGACGGCCGGGTGTTAATACCGGTGGTCGGTGCTTGAAACAACTTGCGCCTAGTGTTGCCCCATGAGTTTGCATACCTACCGAACCGGCAACGACCAGATAGACCAACAAATACTGGAATTCGTGGAGGCGGTGCCAAACGAGAACCGGGACCTCATCGCAGAAATCTTGGTTAGCGCCTTTCGCCTCGGTAATGAAAATGCCGACCGGGGCGAACTAAAACTGGTCAACAGTGCTTTGAAAGAACTGCGGCACGCTTTTCATGTTTTCTCTCCCTACCGAGACCACCGAAAAGCGACTTTGTTTGGTTCCGCCCGCATTAAAAAAGGCGACCCCACGTACCGAAGCGCTCGCCAGTTCGGGGCCGAAATGGTTAAACGAGATTGGATGGTCATGACCGGCGCCGGGCCAGGGATTATGGCCGCCGGTTTAGAAGGAGCAGGTACAGAAAATTCTTTCGGTATTAACATCGATTTACCTTTTGAGAACACCGCTAACCCCTTCATCGCCGACGACCCCAAGTTGATTAACTTTAAATATTTTTTCACCCGCAAGGTCACTTTCATGAAGGAATCCCATGGCTACGCCTTGTTGCCTGGAGGCTTCGGCACCATGGATGAGGCCTTCGAGCTTTTAACTTTGATGCAAACCGGAAAATCCCCCATTAGTCCAGTGGTTCTTTTGGACCCCCCGGGCAGCACCTACTGGGAGCGCTGGGTGGACTTCATCCGTGCCGAACTCCTTGAAGGACAGTTGATAAGCGAAAACGATTTGGCTTTCATCTCGGTCACCAACGATCCGGCGCAAGCCGCCAATCACCTGTGCCACTTTTATTCCACCTTCCATTCAACCCGTTTCGTGGGGGGCCGCTTAGTCCTTCGCCTAAACCGGATGGTCGAAGACGCTGAACTCTCTGCCTTAAATACAGAATTTGGCGACCTGTTAGAAAGCGGAAGCATCGAACGCATTGAGGTCACCAGCGCAGAATTAAAAGACAACGACCAGGTGAGCCTTCACCGTTTAGCTTTGCGTTATCACCGTGCAGGCCAAGCCCGGCTCCGTCTAATGATTGACGCCCTTAACGACTACCCGAGTTAAAAAACGTCTTGACCCGCAGGGTCTAACAATATGGCGGCTTTCTCCACCGCTCGTCGAGCACGGGTCAAACGCTTTTCCAAAGGCGTTGTCTTCTGCCGGCCTTCTTCTAGAGAGTCCCGAAGATCCGCAAGGGCCAGGTCGGCAATTTCTTCGGAAATAGCCATTAGACGACTACTTATTTCTTGATACTGATCGCTCATGTTGCGCTCCTACTTGTCGTCGATGGCTTCTGCCAACAACTCTAAAGGGTGTCGTACCTTGGCCCCCGCTGCTTCAAGATGCAAAGCACAACCGGGGTTTGCACTCACCACCTCGTGGTTGCCAGCCCGAGCGATGGCTTCCATTTTGCGCTTACGCACCTCTTGGGACAGGTCGGGGTGCACGAGAGAGAACGATCCACCGGCTCCGCAGCAAAGCCCTTCATCATCAAGTTCCACCACTTGGGCCACCGGACCAAGTACTTCACGAACTGCTTCATGACATTGCTGGGCGTGACGAAGGTGGCAAGGGTCTTGAACAATTACTGGCGGCCGTTCGGTTTCCTTGAGGGGAATTTTTGCCAAGCGCTCTGGGTGTTTAGCAAGCCACTCTTGGACATCAAAAACCCGTTCGGCAAATTCTTGGGCTTGCTGTGTACCCAAGAGGTGTCCGTAATTTTTTAAGGCGGCCCCGCAACCTGCAGCATCGACCAGAATCGGGTGCTGACCGGGCAGCGAATCCATTACCTGCTGTGCTCGTTGTCGGGCTTGGTCGGTTAACCCGGCGTGTTCGTGGAGTGCCCCGCAGCAACCCGTGGTCGGCCCTGAAAGCATCACCGTGGTGCCGCTGGCTTGTAGCACTTTTTCGGCCGCTCGGTGCACTTCAGGCATCCACGTGTCCATGACGCATCCGGTGAACAGCACTACTTCACCGGTTGAAGTAGCGGTGGACTTGGGGCGCCGCAAGGAGAGCTTTTTGGGCCACAGCGATGAGTTGCGGGGCAGGAGACCCAGACGCTGTCCAACGGCCATCGCTCTGCTCCCCCACAAAAGCAACCGGGGATGTTTAAGGACCCAAAGCCCGGCCCGGAGTTTGCGCCCCGGAGTGCGCTGTTGCGCCATAGCGGTTTTTGTACCAGCAATAAGCGATCCGTACTTTACCCCCGAAGGGCACGCCGTTTCGCAGCCCAAACACTGGATGCAGGTGTCCAGAGAATCGAACCATTCATTGTCCATGGCCAGAGTGCCCTCTTCTGCCGCTCGCATCAAGTTGATACGGCCGCGCGGCGAGTAGCGCTCATCGAGCGTCACTCGATAAGTCGGGCAATGTGGCAAACAAAGCCCACATGAAACACAGACCGCCAAGTCATCTGGATCGAGGTCTAAAGGCAAGTTCATGTGGACATCCGTTGCGGGTTGCGGCCCGGGTTTAGTCGTCCCTCGGGGTCAAATTGGTGACGAAGTCGATCCACCACCCGTTGAACCTCTGGGGCGATCACCGGTGCCTCTGCCGGTTGAGGAGCGTAAAGAACTGAGGAACCCACGTCAGCAATGGTGCCGCTTTTTAGTGGCCCTTCGGTCAAGCGTTGTCGGTGCGGAGGCAACACCATGGGGCACAGTGGGCCGCTCGTTTCGAGGCCCAGGGAGTGAAGTTTCATTGCTTGTTTTTCTACGTCTTCTTGGTAGCCCTCAAGGCAAACTGCGGTTTGCTGTCCATCCCACAAAATGGTGGCCGGGCGGTAGATCTCGGTTAGAAAACGTTGGGGACTGGCTGCACCGCTTAGCCACCTGGTCGCTTCCGGCCGAGGCCGGGTGCGTAAAATTACTTGGCCAAAAAAACCCAAGGTGCCCAGTGAGCCCACCAACAATCGGCAGAGATCGTAGCCCGTAACGTTTTTCACGGTTGGTCCGCCGGCCTTTATCAACTCACCTTGGGCATCCACGTAGTCGGCTTGCAGCAAGACATCCCGGGCGGAACCTATGCGGCGGCGGCGCAGGCTGTCGTGGCCTACCGCTAATGCTCCCCCCACGGTGGCGCCCGGAGGACCGTCAAGAGCCACTTCTTGACCGTGCTCGGCTAGCGCCTCATCGAGTGCCGCCAATAGGGTGCCGGCACCCAGGCTAACCGTCATCTCTGAGGGGTCCAGAGCCTCGATGCCTTGGGGTGCAGCCACTAGTCGGGCTTGGGGATCTACCGAACCCCCGAGTTGCCACCGGGTGCGTCCCCCTACTACCGCTACGGGTCCGCGAGGGCCCACTGATTGGCGAAATTCTTCGAGAGCGTTCATACCCATGTGCCCTCTGGTGGCTTGTCCATATGATTTATTTCGGCGCAACTTGACCCACCGGGCAGCACTTTGTGGGGGTTTGCCCGTTCATCGGGGTCAAAACTGTGGCGCAATTTTGCTTGGGCGGCCAGATCATTTTCGCTAAAGAGGCGATCCATAAAACGGCGCTTTTCTAAACCAATACCGTGTTCTCCAGAGAGCACTCCGCCCGCATCTAAGGAGGTTTGTACGATCTCTTCTCCGGCGGCCAACACGCGATCCATGATGCCCTCTTCTTGAGGATCAAAGATCAACAGTGGGTGCAAGTTTCCGTCCCCGGCATGAAACACGTTCATCACTAACAGGTCATAGCGTTCCGCCGTTTCGTATACCTTGTTAATGACCTCGGTAAGTTTGGTACGAGGTATCACCGTGTCATGCAAGTAATAACCGGGCTTTACTTGGGCAATAGCGCCGAAAGCGTTTTTGCGACCTTTCCAAATCCGGGCTCGTTCTTCCTCGTCGGCCGCTACCCGCACCGTGCGGGTTCCACACGCCAAAGCTATTTCCGTGATTCGTTCTACTTCGTGTTCAACTCCATCGGCCAGGCCATCTACTTCAATGATTAATACGGCGGCTGCATCTTGCGGGTAACCGACTTTTATGAATTTTTCGACCACTTCGATAACTTTTTGATCCATCATTTCTATAGCCGCCGGAACAATGCCCGCGCCAATAATTGCGCTCACCGTGTCGGCTGCTGTACCGACATCTTGGAAATCCAGCAGCATGGTGCGCACCGCAGGAGGGTCGGGGGTAAGTCGGACCGCTACTCGAGTAGCGACCCCCAAGGTTCCTTCACCGCCCACAAATGCTCCACGCAGGTCGTAACCACCGGTAGGGCCTTCAGGGTCGCCAAAAATAGCCACCGAGGCATCGGGAAGCACCACTTCTACCGCCAAAATGTGAGCGCTGGTCACCCCGTAGGCCAAGCAGTGGGGTCCTCCAGAATTATTAGCCACATTGCCGCCGATGGTGCACGACTGTTGGCTTGAAGGGTCAGGAGCAAAATGCAGACCGGTACCTCGAAGGTGGTTGGTGAGGTCAAGGTTGATTACTCCGGGTTCCACCCAGGCAAACTGTTTTTCTGCGTTCACTTCAAGAATTTTGTTCATCCTGGTGGTGACGATCATTACCGGGTTGTCACAAGGAATGGCCCCTCCGGCTAAACCGGTACCTGCTCCGCGCGGCACAAAAGACCGGTCGTGTTTTATGGCCGCTTGCACACAGGCCGCGACCTGCACCGTGGTTTCTGGAAAACACACCGGTCCGGGCTGCCCACCTGGAAACACCGAACTGTCTCGACTATATAAAAGTTGTGCAGCGCCCCCGAAAGAAACGCTTTCCACTCCAAGCGCTTCTCGAAGTTCGGCAAGTAATTGATCTGGCACAATGTTCTTTCTGTTCTGGTCGCTACTTATTGTGCCACAGTGGGTTACTTTGGTGGCCGTTGGGCACATGACCGCGCATTAACGGTATGAACCCGGTAGGAAAGGTAACCGTGAATCGTCTCCGCACCATAGCCACTCGTGGCGATACCCCTGTCTTGGCGCTGGCCATGTTGACTGGGCTGTTGGTGGCTTTCATTATTGCCGGCTTTGAGGCGGTTACCGACAAGCTTTTGCTAGCCAGCGTAGAGCATTGGCCTCTTTGGCAGTTGATGGCCGCCCCGGGGTTGGGTCTTTTGGGGGCCGGGCTCATACTTCGTTACTTGGGCCGAAACTCTTCTTCGGGCACCTCTGATGAGTTTATTCGTGCCTTTCACGAACGTAACCCCCGCCTTCCATTTCGGGACCTTCCCGCTAAGTTGCTGGCCGGAGTAATCACCATTGGTATGGGCGGAGCGTTAGGCCTTGAGGGGCCCTCGATCTATGCGGGAGCTACCGTTGGCCTTTCAGTTCGTGATCGTTTTAGCAACTGGTTACGCCGCGAAGATGTGCGGGTTTTATTAACTGCGGGGGCCGCAGCCGGCGTAGCAGCAGTTTTTAAGGCACCAGCCACCGGGGTGCTTTTCGCTTTAGAAGCCCCGTACCGCGATGACGTAAACCGACGGGCTCTGTTGCCCTCATTGCTGGCGGCCGCCACCAGTTACGTCACCTACATTAACTTGATTGGTCACGATGCTGCCGTGCCATTTTTAGACGACCCTCATTTTCGTTTAGGGGCCGACAGCAGCCAGATGTGGTTCACCGCCGACGACCTCAACGCCATGTTTAGCGGGGTAGGCACCAGTGACATGCTGGGTGCCCTGATCATTGGAGTGGGTGCCGGGTTAGGTGGGCGCTCTATGGCGTGGCTCGTGCGCTGGGCAAAAACCCAGGCAAAATCCATTGACTTTCTGCCCCGGGTGCTGGCCGGAGGCGTCGTTTTAGCGTTACTGGCGCTCTGGTCTGACCTTATGTTTGATGCTCCACTGAGCATCGGACCGGGCCAAGCGGCCATGGCTTGGGTGGTTCGCCCGGATAACGGCTTGGGCCTCATTGCGTTACTTTTTGGCATCCGTCTAGCCGCCACTATTGTCACCTTAAGTGCGGGCGGGGTGGGTGGCCTTTTTATTCCTTTAGCGGTCCAGGGGGTAATCCTTGGGCAATTTACTGGACAATTTTTAGGAGCCGATCGACCAGGCCTTTACCCCACTTTGGGTTTGGCGGCTTTTTTGGGGGCCGGATACAAAGCCCCTATCGCTGCGGTGATGTTTGTTGCTGAATCAACCGGTGGGTCTTTCGTAGTGCCGGCACTGGTTGCGGCGGCAGTAAGCCAGGTGGTGGCCGGCAAATCTTCAGTAGCCGACCATCAGCACAGCACTCGTTTGGGGCATCTGGAGCGCCGCTTTACTTTGCCCATCACCTCGGCTTTAACCACCGACGTCATGACCGTGCCCCCCGATGCCACAACTTCTGAATTTGTTTATCTTCATGTTCTGGGACGGCGGGAGCGCTCCGTGCCGGTAGTGGACGGTGGCAGTTACCTGGGGATGATCAGCCTGTCTGATCTTTCTGAAGTGGACCGTTCGCTTTGGGATGAAACACCCGTTTCCGATCTGGTGCGCGTTGACCTTCCAGCGGCGCGCCCGTCTTGGTCGCTTCGTGATGCCATCGTGGCCATGGAAGAGGCGCACATTGATGTGCTCGCCGTCGTTGACGACGAGCACAGGTTCATCGGAGTAATCTACGAAAACGACATTTTAAAACTTGACGAGATTTTAGAAGAAACAGACAGCTAACCGCACGCAGTTTTTAAGCCGTTTCTTCTTCTTCGTCAAATTCCTCGGCCCAGGCGTCATGCGCTGGGGAGGCAGGTTTATCTTCGTCGGAGTCCAAGCTGTCAAAGATGGAATCCAAGTCGAGGTCCTCGTTATGTTTAAGCGCTCGCGCTTCTTCAAATCGGCGATGCCGGCCTTTTTTCACGGCGTCACTCCCACTGCTAGTCCAAACAAGTAATACGCCACTCTAGCCACCCTGACCGCAGTCGGGGGCGCATTTTTTTAACCTTTACGTTCTTCTAAGAGCAAGCCGCCGTCTTTGTCGAACGAAAGTGTCGCTTTACCGGCCAATAAGTCTGCTACTGGCCCCCCGATTATTTCGTGTCGCCACCCGGTGCGCATCCGGGCATCGGCGTCGCCGCGTACCAGTGCTTCAATGTCGGCACGCGTCCCCAACAGCGTTGGGTCCAAATCAAATTGACGGGCTGCTTGGCTAACCCAAGCAGAAACCAGCGTTACGCCAGCCCGCAAATCTCGACTGTCTTCTTTTTTGCGGCGGTCGGGTTTCGGCAGCGGCGGCAAGTGGGCGGCTTCTTCCAAGGCCTGCAAAATGCCTTCGGCCATCCCAGCTTTAGTGTGGCGTCCATCTACCCCACGTATTTTGCGCAGGGCATCAATATTTTTCGGTGCTTGCTGCGCTATGGAAACAACGGCCAGATCGGGGAGCAAACGACGCACGGGAATGTCTTGGCCAGCCGCTTCACTCTCCCGCCAGGCCGCTAACGCACGGGCATTGTTTCGGGCTGGGCCTTTGAGGTGGCGGGCTTCTTTTATTCGTTTCCAAGAATCGTCGGGATTGCGTCGACCGCGTTCTCTTTCAAGAAGTAAATCACATTCATCTTGCGCCCAAGTTAAGCGACCCAGTTTGGTCAATTGAGCAGTCAATTGGTCGTAGATCTCCAAGAGGTGCAACACGTCTGCCGCTGCATAGTTGCACTGCGACTGGCTTAAGGGCCGGGCCAACCAGTCGGTTAGTCGATCCCCTTTAGCGAGCTTTATACCCATTTCTCTTTCGTGAAGTGCGGACAGAGAGGGGGTGGACATGCCAACGAACCCGGCCGCTATCTGAGTGTCAAAAAGGTGACGAGGCATGGTCGCACACAGGCGATCAAATACTTCAAGGTCTTGGCCGGCGGCGTGCATAACGATGACCACCTCGCTCTCCAGCAATGCAGAAAATCCTTGAAGATCAAGGGGCAATGGGTCGACCAGGACCAAACCGTCGGACCAGGCAATTTGAATTAACCCGGTTTGCGGAAAATAGGTGCGCTCTCGATGAAACTCGGTGTCAATAGCGACTCGTTCTTGAGCGCATAAGGTCACCAGCAGAGCGTCAAGGTTTGCTTGGTCGTCGATGTATTGGTAATCCGCCGAGGGTTGCTGGTCCGCGTTTGAAGAGCTTTCGCTCTTTCGGCGTCTCAGCGTTCTGCTCCGGTGGGGCCGCTTCGGTGTTCGAAACCTGCGCTTAACCAAGCGTCGGTTCCGCCCGTTACGTTGATGGCCTGCACCCCTTGCTGCGTATAAAATTCGGCGGCCATCTGGCTTCGGCCACCTTTAGCGCAGATCACATAGACCGGTCCATCCGTCGGAACCTCACTTAAGCGGTCCGGAACAGTGCTCAGGGGAATAGAAACCGCTTGGGGCACTCGAGCCGTTGTGTGTTCTGCTGGGTCGCGCACGTCGATGAGCAAGGCACCATCATTTACCAAGTCAGAAAGTTCATTCACGCTGATTTGTGTGACGTTCATCTTTTTTCTCCGAAACCTTTGTCTCATAATTTATCCAAACTTACTTAATGCGACCGCCGTACTTTACCGTCTCCGTCGGTCGCCGCGAGAAGATCGCTGGGTTGGTCTAAATCTTTATAAAAATCGTTGCCGTCTCGTTTAAAGGAGGTCACCGGAAATCCGTGGACCGCTCGAA
Organism: Acidimicrobiia bacterium; assembly: GCA_012959995.1. Taxonomy (NCBI): domain Bacteria; kingdom Bacillati; phylum Actinomycetota; class Acidimicrobiia; species Acidimicrobiia bacterium. Next base: position 94,025 of record DUCC01000011.1, on the reverse strand, counting down.
ATGGCGCTCGTTCACCATCGGAAAATGCTTTTTCCAGATGAGGCAAAGCTTCAGGAGGCCAACAAGCATGCATCCACTGGCGCCGCTCTTGAACTTCGGGCACCACCACGGTGTGGGGAAAAAGTTCCGCTTGTTGTATGAGCCTTGCGATTTCGTTTTCGTTGGCCAGCACGAGGTCGCAAGCTAAAACAATCACCGAACACTTTTGTTCTTTGAAGAAATGCAAAGCAGAAAGAATCCCCCCGAGGGGCCCCTGCTGGGGCCAGCGGTCGGGCACTACGAGGGAGCCAGTTTTTTTAAGAACCTCTGATGATCCGCCAATTATGGCTCTTGATTCAACGCCCGCCGCTTCAAGGGCCTTAAGGGGTTTTTCAATAAGGAAACCTCCATCGACCAGCATGGTGGCTTTATCAACGCCCATACGGAGGCTCTCTCCCCCAGCCAAAACCGCTCCTGACACCCGATGATCATTTTCCATAGGGAGTAGGTTAGTAGGTGACCAGACTTTGCTCACTAATGAACTAACCTTCTTTTCATGTTTGACCTTTCTTCCATACTTTCCGCCCTTTTGGACCTCCCGGAAATGGTGGAGTTCCCTTCTTGGGCCAACCCGGAACTCCTCGCCGGGCTAAGCCTCGGAGTTATGGCTGCGCTACTGGTCGGGGCCTGGTTTGTTTTCCGCATGGTTCGCATGCTGGTGGTCCGGGTCTTGGTGGTGGCTTTAGCCGTTCTGCTTAGTTTGTCGTTGTGGGATCAGCGTGCACAGCTCGGAACTTGCGCGGATGAATGCCAATGCACGCTCTTTGGCCAAGCCGTTCAGATCCCCGTGGACCGCAACCCTCGGTGTCAGGGTTCCTAACCAAAAGCTATTTAACGGTCGGCACGATCTGGATGCGCAAAACATTGGTGGAACGTGAAGACTCACTGGTTCCTGCTAATACCGCCACCAGTTCCCCTGCTTGAAGGTCTCCGCTGTCTCGCGCTAAGTTCACGGCTGCCATAATCCGGCCCTCGATGGGACCTTCGGTAGGCAAGAGCCGCGGTTCGGTGCCCCAACTTAACGAAAGTTGCCCTACGGTATTTTCGTTGGCGCTGTAACCCAAGATGCGCGCTTTGGGGCGAAAGCGAGCCATCGAACGAACGGTGAAACCAGAACCGGAGATACACAAAATCGTTTTTATCCCCAATTCATTAACGGCCCGAGCGGTAGCCAACGTCATGGCATCGGTAATGGAGGTTTCTGGTGCTTTGCGGTCGGTGAGACGAATTTCTGCAAGGTCGTCGGCCCAACCCCGGTGATCGAAAGCTTGGTCAGCGTGGTCCACGATGCGTGCCATGGTGGCAATGACGTTTACCGGGTCCACGCCAATTGCTGTTTCTCCCGAAAGCATGACTGCACTTGAGCCATCCCATACGGCGTTAGCCACATCGGATACTTCTGCTCGAGTGGGTTCAGGGTTTTCAACCATGGTTTCTAACATTTGGGTGGCTGTGATGGCGGGCCGTCCCAAGGCGATGCATTCGCGAATAATGTGTTTTTGTATGCTGGGCAGGCCTTCGATGCCGCATTCCAAACCTAAGTCGCCGCGAGCTACCATGACGGCGCCGGAGGCTTCAATAATTTCTGGTAGATTTTTTATCGCTTCGGCGGTCTCAATTTTTGCTACCACCAGCGGCCCTTCGGGGTGGCTTGGGGTACCAAGGCGCGCCAAGTCGGCGGCGCTGCGTACAAAAGAGACGGCCAGCATGTCAACTTTTAGGGCGGTGAAACGTTCAACGGCCACCATGTCTTCAGGGGTAGGGGTAGCCAGAGAAAGTCGTTCCGAAGGAATATGAATTCCTGGACGACCCGAAAGCGTTCCTCCGTGCGCTACCTCTGCATTGAGTTGATCACCAGTGGCATCTAAGATTTTGACCATCACGCGGCCGTCGCCAATGCTCACCACGTCACCGGGGTCAATGTCGTTAATTAGTCCGGCGTAATCGACCTCTACATTTTGCGCAGTACTGGCTTGGTTACCTACCCGTAGGGTTAATTTGCTGCCCTCAGCAAAAGCTACCGACTCTTGACCAAAGTTTGCCGAACGAACTTTAGGTCCGGGCAGGTCAATTAAAATACCTACCGACGTTTTCTCTTCGGCAGCAATGCGACGAATGAGTTCCACCCGTTCTTGGGCCTGATTATGCGAGCCGTGGGCCAACCCGAGGCGAGCAATGTTCATACCAGCCTGCATCATTTGGCGCAAAACTGGTTCTGATTCAGAGGCGGGGCCGATGGTGGCGATTATTTTTGTTCGTCTTGTCACCCTCCCACGCTATCGGAGTCAAAGGGCGGCGGCTATGGTTTCGGGGTGACCGTTTTGCATCCATTTTTAGATCACCCCACGCCGTTGGCTTTTGCTCACCGTGGGGGTGCCGGGGATTGGCCCGAAAATACCATGCCGGCCTTTAATCATGCCGCCGAATTGGGCTATCGCTATATTGAAACCGATGTCCATGTCACAGCCGACGGGGTGGTGGTGGCCTTTCATGATGACCGCCTTGATCGGGTTACAGACCAGCAAGGGTTGATTGCTGATCTTTCATGGGAACAGGTCCAAACTGCTCGGGTGGACGGCCGGGAACCCATTGTCTTGTTTTCGACATTGTTGACTGATTTTCCGCAGATGCGTATCAACATTGACCCCAAAGACGATGCAGTGGTGGAACCCCTCGCTGCTTTGCTGGGCGAACATGACGCATTGGATCGGGTCTGTGTCGGGGCTTTTTCTGATCGCCGCATAAACCAGTTGCGCTCTTTATTAGGACCAGATTTATGCACTTCTGCGGGGCCGCTCGGGGTGGCACGTTTTCGGTCTGCGGGGTTTGGTTTACCTTTTGCTTCTCCGAACTTTCAGTGCTTGCAGGTGCCGGTGAGCATGAGGGGCGTTCGGTTGGTGGATAAACGTTTGGTAGATTCCGCTCATCAGCAGGGTCTTCAGGTTCATGTCTGGACTATTGATGAGGCAACAGAGATGGAACGGCTTCTCGGCTTGGGGGTAGATGGCATCATGACCGATCGTCTTTCGGTGCTGAAACAGGTGTTGGTAGCTCAAGGGCTTTGGCCGTAGCCGTCAATTTTGATGTTCTTGCTGCCAGACTCGTCTTTATGGTAACTCTTGACTCGTTTCGCATTTTTCTTCACGTCCTGGCTGTTTGCGGTTGGGTAGGTGGCCAACTTTTAATGATTGCTTTGGTTCCGCTCCTGCGCAGCATTAGCCCCGAGGCGCCGCGTCTGGCAGCGGCTCGTTTTGGTCGCTTTGCTTGGACGTTCTTTGCTCTCGCTCTTTTTACTGGCCTGTGGAACCTGTTGGCTGTCGATTTGAGCACCCGCGACTCGTCATATCACGTGGCCTTGTTGCTGAAACTTCTGTTGGTTGGTGTTTCTGGTGCTTCGGCGGCAGCTCATAGCGCTACTAATTCGGTGGCGGTTCGAGCTATTACTGGGGCGCTGGGTTTATTGACCGCTTTGGGAGCGCTTTTTGCTGGTGCTGTTTTAGTTGCTTAGCGTTGTACCGGTTCGTTCAACCGCTACCCTAGCCTTTCAGCCCAACCCGCTGCGATGAACCCGCCCTGAGGGGCGGGTTCTTCTGTTTTTACGGTCGAAATTGCCACATAATGTGGAAAGCATGTGGACAACTAGTGCTTCTTCTGGGGAAATACCCAAATCTTCTGGGGAATACTAGTTTTTAGGTTGACTCTGCATGCAAAAACCTGCATCATGTCTTCACGCCGAACTTGGCGTGGGGATCGGATCCTTAGGAACCGGCAAACCACCCCCGAAGATGAGTGAAAGCTCGCCTTCGGCGGAGGATCGCCGAATCCTTTTGGTGAAGCCCTCATAAAAAGTTCGGGGAGGACCGTGACCACACTGAACTCGCAAGAGAACAGTTGGGTTAGCCGCAAACACCGAGGTGTTGCTGCTGGAAGGATCGCTCCAACCTCCGGGTTGAAGCGCAAGAACCAGCAACACATTTCAATCGTGTTGACGTCGACCTGGTTGCCAACTACCGCAAGGTGGTTTGACAATCAGCAAGACCCAGCATGATGTGTTAGGTGCGTCGAGTTCTTTAGGAGTCTCCGGACAACTAAGAACTCGACAATCTTGACTCCCCCGGGAGTCAGTGGCTGATCGGACCAGAGTAAGAGACCGCAAGGAATCAAGCTCCTGGTTCAAACGGATTCCACCTTTCGAGGTGGTTTCAGTTTCAAGGCCTTCACCTTTCGAGGCGAAGACCGCAGTGGCCACGAGACGATGGAACGGCTCCGAAGAGTTGACCGGTTTTCCGGAAGGCTACTCGGGGCCGTTTCCGCGTTTACGGCCTTGCCTACTGGCTCGTAGTAAAGGCACTAAGGAACGTAGATTCCTAGAGAAGCGGCCGCGGTCAAACACACCAACCCGGCCAGCGAAACAGCAGGGATAACACGCTGAAGGCGTCGACCTTCCATCAGGAAAGCTAAAGCAACCAGTAAAGGGAACGCACTCATGGCGTAGCGTTCCAAACTATTTATATTCTCTGCGGCCAGCGCCACCAGCAACACCGGGCCGGCATAGGCCCCATAAACCAAAGGCATTTTTTTAACCACCACTGCCAAGAGAAGTAAAAAGAATAAAGCAGTCACCAAATGAAACGCTTCAGGGTTCTTGTCCCACAGGTCTCCGAACCCATGCCCCAGTCGGCTAAACGGGTCAACAAAGCCTCCTCGTAGCGACCTTTGTGCGGTCACCGGCAACCAAGGCTGCCCGGTGGAGGCATAAGCCCACCACAAATAGGCACTCACCCCCAATGGGGCACCCAAGAGGGCCGCCAATTTAGCTAACCACGGTCCACGGCGGCCCGCATTTAAGAGCGAAATAACCACTGAAAAAACCACCAACACCCCGGTGGGGCGAGTCAAACCAGCGGCAAAAAATAAAGCTGCTGTCCCCCACCAATGCTTTTTTTGCAAAGCAAGAAAACCAGCGATTACAAAAACTAAGAATAAACTTTCCGCATATCCCCAAACCAAAACAAAACCGGTAGGGAAAAAGGCCAGGAGCCAGACCGTTCGGCCGGCCAAATGGCGGCCCATATTTTCTCTCATCACGAGTTGGTAAAGCAAAAAGAGCATTAAAAGCGAAGCCCCATTACTTACTAACAGCAGCGACCACTGAGCATCTCCCGGGAGAAACATATGGACTGCTCGCCCGAGCAAGACGTATCCGGGGAAGAACCGAAACCCCTCAGCCACTCCAAGGTCGTAGCCATTGACCAGCAACGAGCGGTACCAACCGGCGTCCCAAGATTGAAACCGCTGCCTTACGAATTCTGCCCGCTCCTCTGGGGCAAAAACATGAACCAAAACCATGGTGCACCCAACCACCAACCGGGCCGCCAACCAAGCGGGAACTACCGCACGAATAGCGGACCGAGAAAATATTTTGTTCATTCTCTAGTCGCCAAAATGCGTTAAGTTCGCCGAATTGTAAAAACGGTCACCGTCGGCATTAATCATGCGGTCCGACCCACTGCTACCTTCGGCCAATGCCCTATGGAGTTGGCCACATTGGCTTCCGAAAGTGGCGTACCCATCTACCCAAACCAGCCAAATACTGTGATCGTTGCCACCAAGCGCCAAAATTTCATCAGCTTTTTCGTTTACTTCGGTTGCTGAGTTTCTTTTGGCGTAATCACTCCAGTTGACCGTTTTTCCGGTGTCAAGCGTTGGGTAGGCCAACAACGCAAACGATTCATCCAAGAGTCGGTTTCCCGCCGGGGCAAGTTGATCAGGGCAAAAAACCACCAGGTCTCCCGGCTGGCCTTCTTGATTTATGCGCTGTGCCACTTCTCCGAGTTGCGTTCGGTCACGTGAAAGTTCGCGTGCTACCGATACTCCAGAAAGCAACGCCAAAGCCACCAAGACCGCTAACCCATAATGACGGGGCAATCGAGCAAGGCCCACGCCCGCCGCCGCCACCAAGGGAACAAAAGCAAAAACTCCGTAACGACCTTGAAAAGCCGAGCCCATGAGAAGACTAACCGTCATCCCTAGCCCCATGGTGGCCACACCAACCCCCACCGCTACTCGCAACCACAGTAAATCTGTAAGACCGAGAACTAAGACCTGCCCGGCGAAGGGCCGTGACCATACCCCTAGCGAAACAAGAACCATAAACAAGACCGCCACCAAAAGGGCCTCCGAACCTCGTCCTCCTCCGTAGGCCTCTAAGGCCAAAGCGGCGACCACCGAAGGGCGCGGTGCCGGCGACCATGGGGTTCCAGTGTGGGCCAGTTGCGTGAAAAAAGTTGGGAGCCACAGAAGAAATGGCAGCATCCCCAGACTCATAGCCAAGAGCAAACGTCGGGCCTTTTTTCGATTGTTTAGGTCTTTTACCCCGAGCAAAAAGATCAGCCCTGCCCCGAGCACCGCCAGTAAAAAAAGTGACCAATAGTGGGTATAAATTAACGCCGTGGTGACCGCGGCAACCCCAGCCAGTCGGCGCCGGGTCGGATCTACCCAGGCAAACCCGAAGGCCCCATGCCCCAGCAGCAACAAGAACACCAACAGGGCGTACATGCGCACTTCGGTGGCGTAACGAATAGCAAACGGACTGCTCGCTAGCACACCCACCGCCATCAAGGCCATCCAACGGCCCGCTACTTTCCGAAGCAAAAGCCCAGCAGCAACGAGAGAAAATACGGAGATCACCCCAGAAAGAGCGCGCACTGCTCCATCTGATCCGCCAAAGAGTTTAGTCCACCCCATGAGTAGTAAATAGTAAAATGGCGGATGGCCGTCATTGCGTAGACCTTCAAAAAGCTCACCGAGCCCTTCACCGGCCAAAGCTGCTGAAATAGCTTCGTCCAACCAGAGTGGTGTCCCTGCGTAAAACCTTAGGATCACCCCACCCAGGGTTATGAACCCGACCAACACACTGGCGGGCGTCATCCACTCCGGGGCGGCATCTTGCTTTCTTTTGCTAAGCACAGAAAGTAAGGGTACTCCTCAGCCTTCTTCGGTTGGGTATGCTCGCTCAACTCTTTACTTTAAGGCATCCATGATTGAGCAAGCCCCCAACACCACCGAACCCTGGCAGCCAATCGCAATCATTATTGGTGCTGGTCCAGCCGGACTTACCGCTGCCTACAAAATAGGTCAAGCCGGGCTCACCGCAACGGTTTTAGAATCTGACCCAGTAGTGGGTGGGATTAGCCGAACCGTTGAACGCGACGGGTGGCGATTCGACATTGGCGGTCACCGGTTTTTCACTAAGGTTTCCGTGGTTTCGGCACTTTGGCACGAGATTCTCGACGATGACGATTTTTTATTACGGCCGCGAATGAGCCGCATTTACTACCAGGGCAAATTCTACGATTACCCATTAAAAGCCAGTAACGCTCTTCGGAATTTAGGGCTTTGGGAATCAGCGCTTTGCGTGCTTTCTTACGTTTGGGTGCGGCTACGGCCACCTAAAGATCTCACAAACTTTGAAGGCTGGGTAGCGAGCAGGTTTGGGTGGCGTCTTTATCGCAAGTTTTTTAAAACTTATACCGAAAAAGTGTGGGGCGTCCCAGCGCACCAGTTGCAAGCCGACTGGGCTGCTCAGCGCATTAAAAACTTGTCGCTTTTTAGTGCCGTGGTGAATTCGCTCTTGCCAAAGCGCAACCAAAAAGAGATCACCAGCCTTATTGAAGAGTTTGAATACCCTCGTTTCGGCCCCGGCATGATGTGGGAAAGATGTCATCAACTGGTTACCGATCAGGGCAGCACGGTTCACCTGGAACACCACGTGACTCGCATCGAACACGCAGAAGGCCGTGCCACTTCGGTTCATAGCACGGGGCCTTCGGGACCTTCAGTTTTTCCGGCTAGTGACATCATTTCTTCTATGCCGCTCCCCCACTTACTCAAGGCCATGGACCCTCCGGTTCCTCATGAGGTGCAGTTGGCCGCCGATTCGCTAACTTTTCGCGATTTTCTTACCGTGGCCTTAATTGTTCCGGTCGAGGAGGGGTTTGACGACAACTGGATCTACATCCATTCTCCAGACGTTGAGGTAGGGCGCGTACAAAACTTTGGCCAATGGTCACCACACATGGTAAAAGAAGGTCGCACTTGTTTAGGGCTAGAGTATTTCGTCACCGAAGGCGACCACTTGTGGGAAGCGAGCGATGAGGACTTAATTGCTCAAGCCACCAAAGAACTCTCCGTGTTGGGCCTCGTTGACCTCGCCCTGGTGCAAGGAGGCCATGTGGTGCGCATGCCGAGGGCTTACCCAATGTACGACGCTGCTTACCGAGCCAACGTAGAGGTGCTCCGTGGGTGGCTCTCCGAACACGCCAGCAACGTTCACCCGGTGGGGCGCAACGGCATGCATCGATACAACAACCAAGACCACTCCATGTTGACTGCCATGTTGACGGTAGAAAATTTGCTCGGTGCCGATCACGACGTGTGGCAAGTCAATGTCGAAGAGGATTACCACGAAGAAACCATCTCAACCTGACCGCAATATTTTCGTAACCCTACTGAAACACCAAAAACCCTGTTTCACGTTGCGTAGTCGCCTCACTACACCTTTGACGGTGATCCCTGTACAACCACCAAAGACCCATCTACCGTTTAGTGATTACTCGGACAGGTCAATTCCGGCTTGACCGAGCTAACCATATAAAGGGGATACATCATTATGATGGCAACAATTCTCGGACTGATCATTCTTGCAATGGTCTTCCAGGGCGTCATGGCAGTAATCAACAGCATTTTAGATTTGGCTGGCGTAAACGGAATGCTTAAGGGCCTTCCACTCGTTGGAACAAACCTGAACCTCATTTGGGCTTACCTGTTCGTAATGCTTTCCGAGGTAGGTGCACTCGGTTACGGCGGAGTTGAAATCGCTCAATTGGGTGACTTCGGTACCGACGTAGCAACAGCAATCGCCATTGTGGCCTTTATCCCAGTCAAAGACGCAGCAATCAGCGCCCTTGGCAAGGGTCTCGCCCGCGGCTAATTCGTTTTTCGCAAAACCCCCTGTGGCTTTCGGGCCGCAGGGGGTTTTGTGCTTTCTGGCCAAGAAAAGACTGCGGACGGTAGCGTCTCTTCTATGACTAAAGAAACCTTAATTCTCGGTGTTGACCTCGACGGTGTTTGCGGCGACTACACCACCGCTTTTCGCTCCGTGGTAGCCCAGGAACTCAACGTCGACCCGGCCAGCCTCCCCGACCAACGAGGCTGGGATTTTGCCGAATGGAACCTCACCGGAGACCAATTCAAAGAACTCCACCATTTAGCGGTTAACGAACATCGCATGTTGCGTTCCATGCCTGTTTTTGAAAATGCTTCCGAGGTGCTCTGGCGCCTCTCCGATGCCGGGGTGTGGATACGCATTATCACCCACCGTCTTTATGTCAATTGGGGTCATGCCACAGCCGTCACCGATACCGTGGAATGGCTCGACCAGTCACGAATCCCCTACCGAGATATTTGCTTTCTCGGTGATAAGCCAGAGATCGAAGCCGACATTTACATTGATGATGCGGCACACAACGTAAACGGTTTGCGTGACTCAGGGAACACGGTCATTGTCTTTGACGCTCCCTACAACCAAAAACTAGCCGGGCCGCGTGTAACAAACTGGCTGGAATGCGAGCAAACCATCCTCACCTTGGCTTCTGAAATGGGCTTCAACCTGCAGCCCGAGCTCCCGGGCCTCGACTTCGACGATGCCCGTTTAGCTGAGCATTAGCCGGCAAAAGCTGCTTGGGCTGCTTTGAGGTCTTTTCGGCTGGTAACCCCGGTCCATTTTTCTTTTGACCGCACCACCAACACTTCGAGAAGCCCTTCGGCCCGCTGTTGATCCAGTGCTTCGGGAAGTAAAAACTCGGCCGAAGGGTCGTCGCTGTTTTGCGCGTAAAACGAGGCCCACTGTCCAGCTAAGCGATCCACTGCCTCGCCGCTCAACCCCCACAAGTTCATAGAGACCGGCGCATCAGCTGACAGTTCACCTGAAGGGTCATCAGCCAAAATACGGTTCCCTTCAGCGCGAATCCCGTGTGTCTCTACCAACTCTTCTAAACACCCCTGAGAAATCCGACAGACCCCTCGAGAAACCGAACCAGTAGCAGACAAGGTGCGACCCAATTCGAAAGCAACCAATACCGCAGCATTACCTTCCGTGCCTTCGAGGGCTTTAACGGCCTGGGCGATACCAGTAGATCCATAATGGTCGTCGGCATTAACCACCACCACGGGCCCGGTTAACGCACTTGTGGCACTCAACACGGCGTGCCCGGTTCCCCACGGTTTGGCTCGGGTCGGGCCGTAAGTGTCTTGATGCACGATGGTTACCGGAAAATCCTCACCATGTTGAGCGTCTAGGTGGGCACGAAGCGGTGCTTGAAGGTCGGTGCGGGCCACGATTACCACTTGCCCGAGCCCCAGGTCATGGGCATCGTTTATGGCGTAATCCAAAAAAGCTTCCCCATTGGGCCCTACCGCCACCAACTGTTTGTTGCCGCCAAAGCGCGAACCCAGACCTCCGGCCATAACAAGCAAGGAGATTTCTTGGCGATCTACGGTCATTTAAACTATTTCTGCATCGTTGGCAAATAAAAAGTACCTCGCGACCCTACCGCCCCGCACTCCCCCTCCAGACCCCCTCACCAAATTCCGCGTCATGATGACTCTGAGACCACATGACGCCGATGATCTCCCTCAAACCGTGTTAACCCCGCTAACCTAAGCAGTGCTGACTACACCACTGTGGGAGAGCTTCGGAATACCGAAGCGCCGAAGGAGCAACCGCCCTCGGAAACTCTCAGGCAACCGGACCGCAGTGGCCGGCACTCTGGAGAGCGGTCGTTTTGCGACCCACCGACGGGGCAAGCTGCAGGTTTCTGCAGTCCATCTCTCAGGTTTCGGACAGAGGAGGGTGCGTTATCCCTATGCGTACGTACCCATACCTCTGAGGAACCGATGACCAAAACGTCTTTTCGCCCATTAGAAGAACTCTTCAGCCCGGCCGAGTTTGTGCCTCGCCATATTGGCCCGAGTCTGTCTGATCGTCAACACATGCTTGAGACCATCGGGATGAGTTCGCTTCGAGAACTCATTGACCAAACGGTACCCACCTCTATTCGTTCCACTGAGCCTTTAAACCTTCCCGGGCCCGTTTCAGAAGCCGAGGTTCTTGATCGACTCCGGGTCTTAGCCGACAAAAACAGTGTCTTTACCAGTTGTTTAGGAGCAGGCTGGCACGACACCTTTACCCCCTCGGTCATTGTGCGCAATGTGTTGGAGAACCCCGGTTGGTATACCGCTTATACCCCCTACCAGCCAGAGATATCCCAAGGGCGCCTTGAAGTTTTATTAGCCTTTCAAAGCATGGTTGCCGACCTGGCAGGCATGGAAATAGCGAACGCTTCTTTGCTTGATGAATCCACCGCAGGCGCTGAAGCCATGGCGCTTTTGCATCGGGCCGGACGCGGCAAAGGGGACACTTTTTTCATTGATGAGCAGTGCCACCCACAAACCGTTGACGTTCTCCGCACTCGCGCCACTCCTTTAGGGTTAGATATCTTGGTGGGTGACCCGTGGAACGACCCCATCACTGACGGTTGCTTCGGTGTTTTAGTCCAGTATCCCGGCGGAGATGGCCAACTTCGCGACCTCTCCCCGGTAGTTGAACGCTTTCATAAAAACGGCGCAGGGGTAGCAGTAGCCGCCGATTTGCTCGCCCTTTGTTTAATCACTCCCCCGGGAGAATTAGGGGTTGACGTTGTGGTGGGTTCCGCTCAACGGTTCGGCGTTCCCATGGGTTTCGGTGGCCCACATGCCGGGTTTATGGCCGTTAACCAAAAACACCAACGGATGCTTCCCGGCCGCTTGGTGGGTACCTCCGTTGACGTAAACGGTCAACCAGCACAGCGTTTGGCTTTGCAAACCCGTGAGCAACATATTCGTCGAGAACGGGCCACCTCAAATATTTGCACGGCCCAAGTGCTCTTAGCCATCGTGGCTGCGCTTTACGCTGCTTACCACGGCCCAGAAGGCCTCAAACGTATTGCCCAACGGGTGCACCGCTTGACGGCGGTGACCGTAGCGGGCCTCGCTCAACACGGGTTTCGCTCGACTGCCGAATCTTTTTTTGACACCGCCACCATTCATGCTCCAGGTCAGGCGGAACAAATCGTCGAGGCGGCACGCCAAGGGCAAGTAAACCTTCGCCTCGTTGACCAAGACCATGTGGCCTTTAGCTTGGATGAAACCACCAGCAGCGAAGTAGTCGAAACCATTTGGGAAGCCTTTGGTCTTTCTGGCCTCTCGGTGGTTGAGATCGATGCCTCGACTTCCGACGGCATTCCATCATCGTTGCAACGAACTTCGGATTTTTGCCAGGCCGCCTGCTTCTTAGCGCATCAAAGTGAAACCGAAATGTTGCGTTGGCTCCGGCGCTTATCGGACCGCGACCTCGCTTTAGACCGCACCATGATTCCTTTGGGATCCTGCACCATGAAGCTCAACGCCACCACTGAAATGATGCCGATTACCTGGCCGGAGTTTTCTGGCCTGCATCCTTATGCCCCCGCCGAGCAGGTGGCGGGCTATCACGAGTTGATTGCTGACCTTGAGCAAATGCTGGTGGAAATTACTGGGTACGCCGCCGTTTCTTTACAGCCCAACGCTGGGTCACAAGGCGAGTTGGCCGGGTTGCTGGCCATTCAGGCGTGGCACCACCAGCAAGGCCACCCAGAGCGCACCATTTGCCTCATACCTGCTTCGGCACACGGAACCAATGCGGCCAGCGCCGTCATGGCCGGCCTCAAGGTGGTCGTGGTGGAGTGCGATGACCAAGGGAACGTTGATCTTAAGCATTTAGATGAGTTAGCGACTCTCCATGCCAAGGAACTCTCTACTTTCATGATCACCTACCCGTCAACTCATGGGGTTTTTGAGCCCGAGATTACGCAAATTTGCGCCAGGGTCCACGATGCTGGGGGTCAAGTTTATTTAGATGGCGCCAACCTCAACGCCATGGTGGGTTTAGCCCGTCCGGGGCGCTTTGGCGCTGATGTTTCGCATCTCAATTTGCATAAAACTTTTTGCATACCTCATGGCGGTGGCGGCCCCGGGGTGGGGCCCATCGGGGTGGGCGCTCACTTAGCACCCTTTTTACCCAACCACCCGGTGGTCAAAGAGGCCGGCCCCGCAACTGGCGTAGGAGCTATTTCTGCTGCTCCGTGGGGGTCTGCTGGGGTGTTGCCCATCACTTGGGCCTACATCACCTTGATGGGTGGTACCGGGCTTACCGAGGCCTCTGAGATAGCGATTTTGTCGGCCAACTACATCGCCGCCCGGTTAAGCGATGACTTTCCAGTTCTTTACCGTGGCGAGAATTCTTTAGTGGCCCATGAATGTATCTTGGATACCCGATGGGTTAAAGAGGCCGGTGTTTCTGCCGATGATCTTTGCAAACGCCTTATCGATTACGGCTTTCACGCACCGACCGTTTCTTTTCCCGTAGTGGGAACCCTCATGGTGGAACCTACCGAGTCGGAGAGTTTGGCCACGCTGGATTCTTTCTGCGATGCCATGGTGGCCATCGCCCAAGAGGTGCGCCAGGTAACTCAAGGCGATTGGCCGGCCGAAAACAACCCATTGGTTAACGCTCCGCATACCGCTCAAGATCTCGCTGGATCGTGGGATCGCCCCTATTCGCGAGAGTTGGCGGCTTACCCGCTTTCTTATTTACAAAAGGACAAGTACTGGCCACCGGTGGGCCGCATAGATGCCGCTTACGGGGATAAAAACTTGGTTTGCGCTTGTCCTTCCCTCGATGATTATCGAGAGACATCGTAGAGAGGGAAGAGAATCTCTGCGGCTAGGGTTTCTTTTTATCTAAGCTTCGTTCGGAGAAACCATGCCCCATCATGATCTGCTAATAATCGGTGCCGGTTCTGGCAACTCAGTTACGGGCGGCGATCACCGCCACTGGGATGTTGCTATAGCGGAGCCTTGGGTTTTTGGTGGCACCTGTTTGAATCGTGGGTGCATTCCATCAAAAATGTTTGTCCATACCGCTGACCGGGCTTACCAAGCGCAAAATAGTGCAGGTTTCGGGCTCAAAACTTCTTTCGATGGCGCAGATTGGCCGGCCATCCGGGACCGCGTGTTTGGCCGCATTGACCCTATTGCCGAAAGCGGGTTGGCCTATCGAGAGTCTTTAGCCAACACCACGGTGTATCCACATTCTGCTCGGTTCATCGGCGAACGCACGGTCGAAATCAATGGCCAAACGGTCACCGCTGAACGTATTGTTTTAGCAGCCGGAGCGCGCCCGGTTATCCCTGAAGTGCCGGGCTTAGCGGAAAGCCCTTACGTCACCTCAGATTCGGTCATGCGCTTAGATGAGCTTCCTCGCCATCTGGTCATTTTGGGCGGTGGGTTTATTGCCGTAGAAATGGCCCATGTTTTTGCTGCTTTGGGCAGCAAGGTGACCATGGTAAACCGAAGCCATCATTTGCTTCGCGAAATGGATACCGCTATTTCGGAACGCATTACCGAAATCTATGGCCAGCGCATGGATCTCGTCATGGGGGTCACCGTTGATGCCGTGCGCCACGAAAAAGACTTCACCCTTGACCTATCTGATGGATCCACCCTAGTCGCTGATCAACTTTTGGTGGCTACCGGACGCCAACCCAATAGCGACACTCTGGACGTGACCGCCGGCGGCATAACCGTCAATGAGCGCGGTCACGTGCTTACTGACGAACATTTACAAACCGTGGTACCCAACGTTTGGGCCTTAGGCGACATCACCAACCCTGTTCAGTTGAAGCATTTAGCCAACGCCGACGCCAAGGTGGTTTTACATAACCTGACTTACCCGGAGGACCTCCATTCGGTGGACCGTTCGCTGGCCCCTTACGCAGTGTTTGGCCATCCGCAAATTGCTACTATCGGCGCCAACCAACGCGACTTAGACGCTCAAGGCCTTCCTTATTTGGTCGCTCAACGCGACTACGCCGATACTGCGTATGGGTGGGCTATGGAAGACACCGCCGGTTTTGTCAAACTTTTAGCCGACCCTAAAACCCGCCTTTTGCTGGGCGCCCATTTAATTGGGCCTCATGCTCCGACGCTCATTCAACAACTTATTCAAGGCATGGCTTTTGGGCAAACGGTTGACCAAATGGCTCGCGGGCAGTTTTACATTCACCCCGCTATGCCAGAAGTCGTCGAACAAGCGTTGCTGGAGTTTTAGTTTCTCTTGTTTCTGGGCCAGACTCTGACCAAAGGAGAAACTATGAAAAACTTGGGTGGCAAAGTAGCGGTAATAACGGGGGGCGCTTCGGGCTTAGGGAGGGCATTCGCTCAGCGGTTTGCCGCTCAAGGCATGAAGTTGGCGTTAGCCGACATTGAAGAACCGGTGCTTGAGGCCACGGTGGCCGAACTTCGAGCCTCGGGAACCGAGGTCATTGGCGTTCCTTGCGATGTTTCTGACCAGGCTTCGGTACAAAATTTTCACCAACAGGTCATGGAAACTTACGGAGCGGCCCACGTACTGTGCCTCAATGCTGGGGTAGCCGGCGGCGGCACTATCGCTGAGTTAACGGCGGCACAATGGGATTGGGTTCTGGGGGTCAACCTTTACGGAATCATTTACGGCCTAGAGGCTTTTTTACCGGGCCTGTTGACTCAAGATGATGGCCATGTGGTGCTTACTGCTTCGGTAGCTGGCCACACTTCGTATGCCGGCATGGCGCCCTATAACGCTTCTAAGCATGCCACGGTAACCATCGCGGAAACTTTGTTTGCTGAGTTGCGTCAAGAAGATTCAGCGGTGGGGGTTTCTTGTCTTTGCCCGGGGTTTGTCGCCACTAATATTTTTGTTTCTGACCGTAACCAGCCCGAGGAACTCACCGATGCTCTCGCCGAGCCGCCTTCTCAAGAAGATGAAATTCGCCGAGCCGCCATCATGGAATACATGCAGGCCAATGCTTTACGCCCTGAAACGGTGGCCGACTTAGTTCACGATGCGGTACTGGACAAAAAGTTTTGGATCTTCACCGACGAAGAACATCTCGCCGCCATCGCTACTCGTCACGAAGAGATTCGCCACCGAAGCGACCCAACTGCCGAAGCAATTTTTGACAATATCTAACTGTCAGTAGTGCCGATTGCCGCTTGGGCGGTTTCTTTGGCCCAGCGGTAATCAGTTTTCCCGTTCGGGCTGCGCTCAATGCGTTCTACGACCACGATGCGTTTTGGTATTTTAAAACCGGCCAAAATGGCGCGGACTTCTTGACGCAAAATATTTTCTGGGTCTTCGCCTTGAAGAGCGTCGGCTTCTAGTTCTACTACTGCGGTCACTGCTTGGCCCCACCGCTCATCCTCAAGGCCCACCACGTTGCAGTCGCGTACCGCGGACAATGCTTTGAGGGCTTCTTCTACTTCTTCTGGGTAGACCTTTTCTCCGCCGGTGTTGATGCAGGCCGATCCCCTTCCCAACAGGGTGATAGTGCCTTCTTCATCAACGGTGGCGTAGTCCCCGGGTATAGACCAGCGGCGCCCATTTACCGTCGGAAATGCCGCTTCAGTTTTTTCTGGATCTTTGTAGTAGCCCTGCGGCAAGGGGTACCCCAAAGCCAGCTGACCTTTTTCGCCGGAGCCCGGCATCACTTCTTTTCTTTGGTCGTTGAAAACCCGGGTGTGTTCACCTAAGGAAAATTTTGCGGTGCCCGACCGCTGAGCGGACCGTGAACTGACTTGGGCGGCCATGCCGGTTCCTTCGCTGGATCCCAAAGTGTCAACCACCAAAAGATCTACGTGCGCCAAGAGGCGTTCTTTCACCGGAGCACTAAACATTACGCCAGAAGAAAGAACCATGCGTAGAGATGAGAGGTCCCGCTGCTCTCCCCTGTCTTGCGTTTGATCTAATGCATCAACCATGGGCTTGGCGAAAGCATCACCGACGATGCTGACCATGGTGATTCTTTCTCGCTCAATGGTGTCCCAGAGTTCGTTGGCGTCGAAGGAATGCCCGGTCAAGGTGGTAAGTGACCCGCCGTGGCTGAGGGTGGCCAGACCGCTCAGGCCGGAGGTTCCATGCATGAGCGGTGCGGCACAGAGTTGGCGTATTTCTTTTCCTTGGCTGGTAACCCGTAGGGCAATTTCGGCTGCTTCTTGTGGGGTAATAGGAGGAAGTGTTTTATAAGGGCGGAAGGTGGCGGTCATTGACCCCCACAGGTTGCTGTGGTTCCACATGACGGCTTTTGGCATGCCAGTGGTGCCGCCGGTATAAAGAAACCAGAGGTCTTCACCATTACGTTCGATGCGCTTCATGGGGGCGCTTTTCACAGCTTCTTGGTAAGAGACCGCCCACTCGGGGCACTTGTCTCCTCCTACTTGAATAGCTACTTTTAGTTGCGGGCAGTGGCGACGCGCTGCTTCTACATGCTCCTCGAGGGTGTGGTCAAAAAAAAGCGCTTCCGCGTCGGCGTTGTTTAAAATGTAGGCCAACTCTTCGTCAAGATAGCGATAGTTGACGTTGGCGGGTACGGCCCGCACTTTGAAGGCGGCGTATTGAGCTTCAGAATATTCAGGGCCGTTGTAAAGGTAGAGCGCAACTTTGGCGTTGGGGCCCAGCCCGTGGCTTTCCATGGTGGAGGCCAGAGCTGCTGCTCGCTGATCGAACTCGGCCCAGGAGGTGTGTTCCCCCGCTGCGGTGAGCGCAATATTGTCGCCAATGGTGTCGGCTATTGCTTCCCAAGCGCTGGCAATATTTAAGGTCGTTTCAGGCATCCTTTAAAATTAGCAGTTCTTTACAAAATAAAGAAACCGGCGGCGGGCGCCGTCTGCCCTATGCTCGCCTTTGTGAGCAGCTCATTTGGACATCTTTTTCGTATCGCCACTTGGGGCGAGAGCCACGGCGGTGGCGTCGGAGTAGTTATTGATGGTTGTCCGCCGCGTTTAGACCTCTCGGTAGACCATCTGCAAGCCGATTTAGACCGGCGGCGTCCCGGGCAAAGCCGACTCACCACACAACGCCAAGAAGCCGATGAGGCAGAAATTCTTTCCGGGGTTTTTGAAGGCCGCACGCTCGGCACACCCATTGCTGTTTTGGTACGCAACACCGATGCGCGCCCTGCGGCCTACGATCATCTCAAAGATGTTTACCGCCCATCTCACGCTGACTTCACTTATCAAGCAAAATATGGTTTACGCAATTGGGAAGGCGGCGGGCGCTCCAGCGCTCGTGAGACCATTGGCCGGGTAGCCGCTGGTGCGGTCGCTCGCCAGTTGCTGACCCAAACCTGCGGCCTGGAAGTTTTGGCTTGGGTTTCTCAGGTGCACACCATCGGCTCCACTGTTGATTCTTCAACGGTTACTTTGGCCGACGTCGAGGCCGACCCCACTCGTTGCCCCGACCCTGAAGCGGCGGCCGCCATGACTACGGCTATCGAAGACGCCCGACGACGAGGTGACTCGCTGGGAGGCACCGTTACTTGCGTGGTTCGCCAAATGCCGGCGGGTCTCGGTGAACCCGTTTTTGATCGCCTCGAAGCGGATCTAGCCAAGGGCATGCTTTCTTTGCCCGCTGCAAAAGGGTTCGACATTGGCAGCGGTTTTGCGTCCGCCGCTATGACCGGGTTAAGCCATAACGATCCCTTCAGCCCCGGGCCGGAAGGCCCGGTTACTGATACCAATCATTCCGGTGGCGTTCAAGGCGGCATATCGAACGGGGCGGATCTCTATTTTCGGGTGGCTTTTAAACCCACGGCGACCATTTCTTCGGCCCAAAAAACTGTCGACACCAATAACCAACCGGTGACGTTAGAAGCCAAAGGGCGCCATGACCCTTGCGTGCTCCCCCGCGCCGTTCCTTTGGTAGAGGCCATGGCTTTGTTGACTTTGGCTGACCATTGGCTGCGCCAACAAGCCGTCGACGTTCTCGATGCCATCTAAGTATCTTCCGGGTTCTACACTGCGCTTCTACCCAAGGAGCACCCATGGCCATCCCTCCCGGCGCCGGCAGCAAACCGTATTACTATGAGCCTCCTTCTTTCGCCTCGGTGGAAGAAGAGCGAGCGCACCGCAAAGAACGCTTAGCTGCTGCTTTTCGTATTTTTGGTAAATTTGGTTTCAGCGAAGGGGTGGCCGGCCATATTACGGTGCGCGATCCAGAACAAACCGATGCCTTTTGGGTAAACGCTTTGGGCCAACCATTTTCTGATATTTCTGTTTCAGATTTACTCTTGGTGTCCCACACCGGAGAAATTCTCGAAGGCAACTACGCCGTAAATGCGGCCGCTTTTGCTATCCACTCTGGCATTCACATGAACTGCCCCGAGGTCATAGCGGCTGCTCACTCGCATTCTCTTTACGGAAAGGCTTGGTCCTCGTTGGGTCGCATGCTTGACCCCATTACTCAAGACGCTTGCATTTTTTACGGCAATCATGTGCTTTTTGATGACTACACCGGGGTGGTCACCGACCCTTCAGAAGGCGCCCGCATTGCCGACTCTTTAGGCAGCAACAAAGCAGCGATCCTTCGCAACCACGGGCTCTTGACGGTAGGGGGCAGTGTCGATGAGGCTGTCTGGTTGTTCGTCACCATGGAACGCACCTGTCAAGCACAGTTGTTGGCCGAAGCTGCAGGCACGCCGGTGGTCTTGGATCACGCCACAGCAGAACACACGCACAAATATGTGGGGAACGATTTCTCCAGTTGGTTTAGCGGCCAACCCTTATTTGAGCAGATTCTGCGTGAACAGCCCGAACTAAAAAACTAGCTACCCCACAAAGGGAAGTTTTACAACTTGTGCCGGCACCTCGGTGCCCCGCTGGTCGATGGTCACTGTTTCTCCGGGGAGCAGGTGCGGCGGCAAAAAGGCGAGGGCGATCCCGTGACCCAAGGCTGGTGAAAAGTTGCCGCTCGTTAGGGTGGCTATCGCTTCTCCGTCTTTAAGTACGGTTTGTCCTTCTCGAGGCGGCCGGCGCCCTTCAACGGTTAACCCTCGTAACCGTTTTTGCAACCCCTTTTCTTGCGCTGCCAACAGGGCTTCTTGACCTATGAACGCTTCTTTATCCCAGCCCACTACCCAGCCCAGGCCGGCATCAAGTGGCGTTATTTCTGGGCCTAATTCGTGGCCATGCAGAGGGAGGCCTGCTTCGAGGCGCAACGTATCGCGAGCCCCGAGGCCTGCTGGGTCGCAGCCGGCTTCCACCAACGCTGCCCAAAGGCTTTCTGCTGCTGCTTGAGGAACAGCGATTTCGACTCCTTGTTCACCGGTGTAACCGGTGCCTGCCACCAATAACTGATGCCCTTGCCAGACAATTTCTTTAACGCGGAAGCGGCCTACTTGGGCTGCTTCGGCCGACACAGTGGCCAAACGCTGTTTAGCCTCGGGGCCTTGCACGGCCAGCAAAGCCCGTTCCGGTCGGCGGTCAACGCTTTGGGAGAGGGCCGCCGTTACACCGGCCGCATTTGCGGCGTTTGGAAGCACCCAAAACCGTTCGGGCTCTAGCCACCAAACAATGATGTCGTCAACCACCGAAGCATCTCGGGGGTCGAGTAGATGGGTGTATTGCGCTTTGCCCGGAGCAATACGTCGAAGATCGTTGGAAAGCGCATACTGCAATTGGTCGAAAGCTTTTGGTCCGGTAAGTTCTAGCGATCCCAGATGGCTCACATCAAAAAGCGCTGCTTGGTTGCGGCAGGCCAAGTGTTCGGTCAATGTTCCCGTCGGGTACGAAACTGGCATGTCCCAACCGCCGAAGGGCACCATGCGGGCTCCGGCCACTCGATGCTGTGCATCAAGTAAAGACTTTTTTAACTCGGCCATATCGTTCTTATGCAGCGTGCCGAGAAAAGAGTCGTGCTACATCACGTTGATAAAGGATACGGATCTCAATATCTGGGCGTTGTTCGCGCAATTGGCGGATCTTACGATTTTTTCGGGTCACCAAGGGCTGGCGCATGGTCGTAACTTCAAGGTAAATATCATGATCGGGGAGATAAAAGTCCGGGGTGAAAGCCGAAGTAGGGAGACCATCTGCTCCTTGCGACAGGACAAATGTTTCGGGCTCGTATTCCCAGGCGATGCCGTAGAAGTCGAACAGTTCCGCGATGCGTTGTTCTGACTCGTGGGCAAACTCCGCCGTATCTTGTGGTGGATGGAGTTGTTGCACTTGGTTCATTTTGGCCTCGGTGCTTATTTGCCGACCACCTGTTGAAGATCTTTGTCAGCTTCGGCGCGTCGCCCTTGAGGGTAAAGCTCAATAATTTTGGTATCGATTTCTTCTTTTACTCCGGCCAGCGGCAAAATATTCAACACCCCTTGGCCGTTGCGCAGCAAGTCAACGATTTCTTCACCGCTACGCACCATGACCGACCGGTTGCCACTGATCACTAAGTTCACTTGCGTCACGTCTTCATCAAGGTTTTCAGAAAGGTAAGTAAATACTTCTCTCACCAACTCAAGGCGAATACCGGCATCCAGGAGAGTCTTTACCGCTTTGAGCTCTAAGAGGTCTCGGTAGGAGTAGCGACGGCGACTCCCGGAGCCCGAGGCATCGGTCAGCGATGGGCGAATAAGGTCGGTGCGTGCCCAGTAGTCCAATTGGCGATAGGTAATGCCGGCAATTTCTGCCGTTTTTTTCCCGGTGTAGCCTTCGCTTGCTTCGGTGACCGTCATGGTTTCCCTCGTTTCCTGGTGGCTGGGGTGGCTTGCGCGGCCCAGATCACAGGGGCGTAGTTACGTCACTGTGACTTCCTAATAGGGTACGCGATACAGCCACCAAGTTCAACTCTTTGCTCATGGTCCCGCTGTTGAGCCTGCGCCGAGGCTCCCGGTTAACTGGGTTCTGAGTCTCCGCCGGCAAAATCATCAGGGTTCACGTTGTCAAGAAACGCTCGGAACTCTTCGACTTCTTCTTCTGATTGGCCAGAGTCGTCATCTTCGGAAAGATACCCCGCTTGGTCCAAGACTTTTTCTTCCACATAAATTTCACCGTTGCTGCGCACCGCTAAAGCCAAAGCATCCGAGGGGCGGCACGGCACTACCTCAACGCCTACCGGTCCGCGAAAATAGATTTCGGCAAAAAACGTTTTTTCCTGCAAGTCGGTAATCACCACTCGTTCGACTTGCCAACCAAAAGTTTCCACCATGGACGCCAACAAATCGTGGGTCATGGGACGGGGTGGCCGCTGGTCAGCGAGGGCCAGGCCAATAGCTGTGGCTTCAGGGCGGCCAATAAAGATGGGCAGCAAACGCTCGCCCTCTTCTTCGCCCAAGAGAACCACCGGCGCATTCGTGGGCAGCACCTCTTGAATGTTGACGATTTTCATTTTGATCATGCCGTTACCTCATCTGCTGCGTATCGCTGACTCAAGGCATACACCTCGGCACAGATTTCATCAGGGTTGGCTTCTAATTCTTTTAAAGGGACCGTGACCAAGTCGGGAAGATTACGGAACCGTCCAAGATGGTCTAACCCATACCCCACCACAAACGAAGAGTCCAAGGGGAACCCCACATGATGCAAGGTTGCGGGCAACACCCGACGCTCGGCCCGGTCGAACATGGTGCAAACACGTATTTCTCCCGGGTTGCGATCTTTAAGATGGCGGAGCAAAAAATTCAGCCGCATCCCGGTATCGACAAGATCTTCTACCAAAACTACTTGGCGACCCGTTATGTCCATTTCGATGTCTCGCGTAAGGCGCACCCGCCCGCTATCGCGAGCAAACCCACTAAGGGCCAAAAACTCAAGCTCTACGGGCACATCAACGGAACGCACCAAATCGGCCATAAACGGCAAACAGCCTTTTAAGACCCCGACGATTAAGGCGCCTTCGTCAAGGACTTCGGTTAACTCTTCGCCCAGAGCAGTTGCTCGTTGGGCCAGCGACGACCGGTTATACAACATAGTTGCGGTCATGGCCTACCGAGCTTCCCTAAGGAACGACGCAACATGATCTCGCGTAGCCGAGAGCCTGCTTCGGTGAGTTCATCAAGTTGCCCTTGCACCGCTGCTCGGGTTTTTTGGTCATCACGTAGTCGAGGAAGCAGCACTTGTTCAAACACCCCCGCTTCGCGTTGAGCGGCCACCAAATACATGCGGAGGTGCCGTATATCAAATCCTAAAACAAGGAACCGTGAAGCAAGTTTGGCTACCAAAAGCGCATCATCGTCAAACACCGTGGCCGAACCCGCTTGGTGCCCGACCACTAAACCCATGCGCTCAAGTTTTTCCACCACCGAAAGATCAACACCCACCGCCTGGGCGAGTTCTTCACGGCTGACACTGACCGACCCCACCAACGGCCCGCGGCGTGCTCGCTCCCGAAAGGGCTCCACCTCCGCGGGGTCTCCCTCTTCGGGGCCGTCAGGTATTTCGCCACCCGCCTCATCCAGTAGTTGACGAATGACCTTCAGTGGCAAAAAATGTTCGCGCTGCTGGCGTAAAATCCAACGAAGTCGCACCACATCCTCACCAGAAAACTGGCGGTAGCCGGAAGGTGTCCGTTCGGGGTCGAGTAGCCCTTGAGCCTCCAAAAAGCGGATTTTTGACACCGTTATGTCCGGAAACTCTTCTTCTAACCCGGCCAATACCTCGCCAATGGAAAGCGTTCCCGCACCTTTGCCTGCTTCTCCGCTGGCTGCTTGATTACCGCTCATTGTTGCTAGTTCGCCGTGCCGTGAAAGAAAACCAGTCGAAAGCGCCCAATCTGGAGTTCGTCTCCGTCATGAAGTTCCGTTGACTCAATACGAACCCGGTTTACATAGGTCCCGTTCAACGAACCAGCGTCGGTGACTACGTAATGGTCACCGGTTCGTTTAACAGCAGCATGTTGACGTGACACCGAAACATCATCAAGAAAAATCCCCGCATCCCCATGGCGCCCCAGGGTGGTGTCTTCTGCTTCCAACCCGTAGCGGGCGCCTGCTTTGGGGCCAGATTCAATAACAAAGAGCCCGCAGTTCTGAGGAAACTTCGCCCGATCTTGTTCATGAGGAAGGATCTCCGAAAGTTCAAATACATCTGTTTTTTCTTCTCGGGATTCGGCCATAGGTTGGCCACACGATGGGCAAAAACGCGCCGACCGGTTGTCTTCGTTACCGCACCCAGAGCAAACGACCGTGGCCATCGTTTAGCCTTGACCCTCAAGCAACTCTTGATAGGCCGCAGCATCAAGCAATGCTTCATACTCTCCAGGGTCGGTTCCTTCGAGTTCGCAAATCCACCCTTCACCGTACGCATCGCTATTGACCAACTCTGGGGTGCCTTCCAAGGCATCGTTGACGGCCACCACGGTGCCGGAAAGCGGTGCGAAAAGTTCAGAAACTGATTTTGTTGATTCAACTTCACCAAAAACTGAACCGGCCGCTATGTGGTCACCGACTTGAGGAAGGTCAACATAGACCACGTCCCCTAAGGCATCTTGGGCATAATCGGTAATACCGATTCGCGTTCTCCCTTCAACGACCGCAATCCACTCATGATCCGACGAATACTTGAGTTCTGTTGGAATGTTCATACCAAGAACCTACAAGATAGAGCAGAGCAAAGTGGGTCTCTCCCCTACTCAACTTACTTGTTGGCTCGGCCGTCTCTCAAAGCACGCCGAGCTTCCGGTAAATAACCTGCCGCTGACCACCAAGCAATCACCAAACCCGGAATGCCAAATATCCAAGCAGCTACCGCAAACCATTCATGGGCAAAGGCTGTTGATTGGCCGGCCAAAAAGCAAGGGAATGCCCAAAGTAAAGAAAATGTCGCCGTTTTCCCCCACCAAGTGACCTCAATTCTTCGCGCCCCGAGCGCCGCCAAAACTAAGGCACCTAACCCCACCAAGCCTTCTCTGATTAAGGCCAGCACCGCAAACCACCAGGGCACCGATCCCTCAACAATAAGAGAAAAAGCGGCCACCAAGAGAAGCAAGCGGTCAGCCGTGGGGTCCAATATTTTTCCCAAATCGGTTACTTGGTTGAAGCGGCGAGCAAACCAGCCGTCTATCCAGTCGGTGGCCCCCAAAGCCCCCAACAATAAAGCGGCGTCGGTCCGGTTGCTTCCGCCGAAAAGCATCCAAACAAACAGCGGGATGCACGCTAAGCGAATCAAACTAATTAAGTTTGGTACCGTAGCGATAGCAGCCCAACCAGTTCGCGGTGTTGTTGTTTCCTCTGACACACTGACAGCCTACGATTTATCTGTATCCGTAACTCCCTAAAGCAAGGATCAACCATGGCTTCAATATTTACTCGCATCATGGAAGGCGAAATACCCGGTCGGCTGGTTTGGGAAGACGAGCTGTGTGTCGTCATGGTAGATATCCGCCCCTTGAATCGCGGGCACGTGTTGATTGTTCCTCGTCAAGAAGTCGACCCTTGGACCGCCCTACCGGCGGCCACCGCCCAGCATCTGATGGCCGTGGCTCACCGAGTTGCCCAAGCGCAACAAGCGCTTTTTTCGCCACAAAGGGTTGGCTTAATGATTGCCGGGTTCGAAGTACCCCACACCCATCTGCACTGCGTACCGTTGGACTCCATGGCCAACTTGGATTTCTCTCTTGCGCAACCGGGAGACCCCGACGACCTGGATCAGGTAGCATGGGTCTTACGAGAAGCGCTCAACTAGCGGCCGGAGCGGCGCACAAACACTTGAATACCTTCGACGTTGAAGCTTTCTTCAAAACCTAGAACTCGTAAAGACTGGCCAAATATTTTTCTATCGGGCTGCGGCCATCGGGTGGCCGGCCCATCAAATACCACCACGTCGATGCCCAGTACCAGATCATCCGACGCGAGAAACGGGCCACCAGAAGCATCCCTTAGTGGCAGAGAACGAATTGTTTCACGCTCGGCCACCAGGTTAAATACCGCAGGGTGTGCCAACACCCGATCGTAGGCGTCTATGCCACTGGCGGCCTCAAGTCGAGCAACATCAGTGGCGTCTCTGTGGCCCCAATTCCAAGGCTCTTGGTAAGGAGACGATGCGGCGTCTCGCACAAAAAACATGGTTGCGGTAAGCGCCAATACCGCCAACACCCGGCGATCTACCAAAACACGTCGCACCCCGGGTTGCCCAATACGCATCAACGCATAGGTTGCCGCAATAAAAACAAAGGGCAGAATTCCTACATCTTGTTCAGGGTTGCCTCGTCCGCCGGAAGAAACGTCGGCCAGAAGGAAAAAGCCCAACAATGGCAAAACCGGAGCAACATAGCGCATCCTTACTAAGGGCAAGAAGAGAACAGGGGCCACTAAAAGCATGACTTTCTCAAAGCTTGAGCGTTCAAATAAATCGCCCATCACCACCAAAGGGTGGGAAATCATTCCGCCCATCACCCCAAATACCCCATCGCCATAAGCAGCAAACTCCGCCAAATGTGGGTACTCGCCTAAACCCATGAGGGGCTGAACAAATAATCCCATAATCAGGAACCAGAGCAAACCGAAAGACGCCAGAAACCATCCGGGGTTCCGGCGTTCTTCACCCACAAAGACAAGGCCCAGCGCCATGACCGCTAACCCAAGGTCAGAGCGTGCCGCCACCACCACAAAAGCCAACAGCGACACCGCCCACCATCGTTCTTTTTGTCCTTGTAAATAAGCCGCCAACAAGGCCGGTAGCGCAAAAACTTCGGGGTGGAAACCGGCCAAGTTGAGGTTTTGCACTGAGGGGTGAAAAAAGTATGCCGCCACCAATGCGCCGGCTGCTCCAATTCGCAGGTTTCCAGAGTGGCGGGTAATTCGCCAGAGCGGTACTACCGCTAAAGCCAGGGGGAGAGCCTGCAAGATCAGCATGGTTTCGGCCGACGGAAACAACTGGGTCAACCAAATTATCGGGACGAAAAGAAAGGCCGCCTGCATGGCAAAAAGGTTCATGCCAAAATCAGTGATCTGGGGAGCTACCCCATTTTCCAAAAGGTGCAGTGCTTGTAGGTAGTGCCCTAAGTCTTGGGGAAGGCCAAGGTCGTGCAGACGAGCCAAAGACAGGAAGGAAAAAACTAGCCAAGCTGAAGCAGCTAAAACCCATGGGAAGTAACGGTCTACCCGAGGGCTTTCCAAACGAGCCTGGCCGCGCAGCATGGCCATATCCATCCGGCGTCGAACGGTATGGACCCGGGTCACCACATGTTCGCCGGTCCAATCTATGGCGCGAACTGCTCGATCTCGAGATGCATTTACCACGGCCCTAGCGTACCTCTATTTCTCAACTTGCTCCGTCAAACGAGCACACGAGGCTACATCAACACACATTCTCCGAAGCCTCCGACTCCCAAGCGAACCGAAATGGTATCCCCTTTTTCTCCGTGGTAAGAAGGGACCACCACGTCGCCTTGCGCGGTATCTACAGAAATCGTGCCCCGCAAAGCCAGAGTTTCCCAATTCTCATGGTGACTTTCGAGCCCCACCCTTACCGCTTCTGGCCAACTCGTGCCGCCTTCAACCAGCGATACTTCTCCTTGGGGAATACCCAGAGAAAGAATGAGCACGGTGTCACCTCGGCAAGCAACGGTGGCCAACCGGCCCGGCAAGTTTTCTGGGCAGGCTCCGGGAGTGGTCTCGTGGGCCACCACATCAAAGGGCCGCAAGCGATTATCTACTACCGAAACTCTCACACAGGCTTCATCCATCCATCCCGCAGGACCCACCAAAGCAACTTGGCCCCCTCGGTGGCGAAAAATGGTGGCAGAAACTTCACCTGGGGCATGCGAAAGCAATCCTTCGGGCACTTCGGTGCGCACTCGTTCTTCAACTGGGCCTTCCCCAGTCACCACTGCTACCAAGGTGTCAATCGAAGCAACTAACTCAGGAAGAGCAATCGGCAAGCCAAGGGCAAGTTCTTCTTGGCTGTCTTGACTGTCTTGGCTGTTGCCGCTGCCGGTCAGCCACAAAGATTGTTCTGAGCGGTCCACTATGCCTTCTTCAAACAAGGTACGAACAAACAAGCCGCCAATTATTAAGAGAGCAGCCATGGCGGCCATGCCTAAAACCCGGCGGCGAAACGCTACTTTGATTGACTTACTTAGGGCCGCTTCGTCGCGGCGCTCAGCCCGAGAACGAGGTCCAAAAGATTCGGAACTGTCTCCCCCGCTCAGCAACAATGTCCAGGTGGCCAATGTTTCGTCCGGGAAGCGCACCGCTAAGGCGGCAAAGGTTTCTTCTTGTTCTGGCCCGAAAAGCAAAAGCAGGTCATTGTGTCGCGCCAACTCCACGGGGTCAGGGTGATGAACTAATTTTCGATCGCCGGCGAGGCGAATCAGAAACTCTCGTATCTTTCGGTCTGCCTCTGCTTCGCTCCACCGTCCACCCGCTTCGACCTGTATTCCCTCTAGCGGGCTTCCCTCGGCCTTAGCCCGCTGAAAAAAAGTTACCCGGCGACGACGATGCTCTTCAGGGACCATGGTTCCCGAAGCAGAATTTTCTGCGTCGTCGGCTGCCTCTTCTGCGTCGTCCATCGGAATCTCGTCACTCACCTTAGGGAGGTTAGACACTGGCATGGCCGGAAACCGGCATAGCGCCCCCACCTGCCCTCAAGATGCCTCTACGCTCTTTAAGTGGCCAATCGTTCAGTATTTTTCTCCGCAGCATTTAGTTGCCTAATATTTTTATTTGCGACCGCTTGTTCTTTTCCTGAGCCACGCACTTCCCCCCCCTTGTTGGTGCCAACCACCATCACCAGCTCAACCGCTACCACCCTGGCTCCCGAAAACTTTCCCACCAGTCCGCCAGAAACTGAGATCGGCCTCCCGCCGGTTTTTTCCTTTGAATCAACCATTGACCGAGACCAGCCGTTCCGTTCGCTTCAACATTTTTGCCGCCCAAAACAAACTCTTGATCAAGTGAACGAAGCGTTATGGACGGTGGTGGTCCTGCAACCTGAACAAGAGGCTTTAAAAGACTTCGGTTTCCCGCCCACCCCTTCTGCCGCTCTTTCACCCTTCATTGATGCGCTTAATCGGTGCGGTGGTGTCTCTGGTCATCTCTTAAACCTAGAAATCGTCGAGGTAGCGGTTTTGACTGGGCCCTCGCCTTCTCTGCATGAACTCCAAGATGCTTCTTGTCTAGCCGCATCACATTTTTTGCCAGTTGTCGTTATTGATGCTTTCGGATTTCAAAATACCGGCACCCGTTGCGCGGAACTTCTCTCAGACACCGTGGTTATCGCCGCTCAAGGAAGCACCCCCGCCGCCGGGGTTTTGCTGAGCGACGCACCGCTCGACGAAGACCTTTTACACGAAACGGCACTCACCGTTGCCCAATGGGACCCTTCGGGTGACGCTGAAGTAATGGTCATTGCTCCCGATCAACCTGCATTGGCTGATTTGATAAACCGTGAACTGGTGGAACCCCTTCGCTCGTTGGGTTTCTCTTTGCGAGTGGTGTCTTACGCTTGCCAAGGGGGAGCGCTCTGCTCGGGCCAAGCAAAATTAGCTGCAGAGGCAATAGCGCTTCATAAACCAACCCTGGTTCTCCCCGTGTTGGACGCACTTTCTTTTCCACCCTTTTTACGCGAGCTAAACTTGTCCCCCGTTCCGCCGCCAGTGATACTCAGTGGGGTCGGGGATCCTCTACGTTTTATTGATGCGGCGCTACTTCCTCCAGAGTCGGTAGTGCTTAATTTTTCTTTACCCAGCGAAACGAGCAGCACGCTTACCCCATTTGATACTTTGTGCTTAAGAATTGCCGACCAAGACCTTGATTCTTTCAATACCGCTCAGGGCAAAGCGTGGGTAAAAAGTTGCGCCATCGTGCGTTGGGTAGCTCGTTTCCTTGATGCAGCAGGCCCCGAAAGCACTCCTGTGGAGCGTCAGTTTGCCGCTTTAGCGTTAGGCCCCGTAGATGCCCCGGGCATGCTCCCTGGGTGGTTTTCTTCTGACCATCGTGGGCGGCCTGAAGCTATTACCTTAACTCTTTTGCCGCCCCTCGCGAGTTAAGGGCGCACTTCGTAATAGAGGTTCGTTGGGTCGTCAAAGTCGTGCATGGTGAAACGAGTAAAATCCGCCTCGGCGGTCATCTGCTTAGCCATTTTAGGGTTGAACCCCATGGTCCCGAGCCCTACCGCATCGGGAGCCGACATGGCCGATTGCAAACAAGAACCCACCGAGGTGGCATACATCATGGCCAACATTGGGTTTTTTAAGTTGTCTACCCACCGAGGGCTAGATTTTATGTCTTTGATGAGCCAGGTGCCGTCATCACCTATTGCTTGGCGAATGGCCGTCATGGTGAGGTCAGGGCGGGGCATGTCGTGAATGCAGTCGAAAGTAATAATCAAGTCGACATCACCGGTTGGTGGCAGGTCTTCGCCTCCGGCCAAATGCAATTCAACGTTGCTGTGGTCTTTTAAGCGTTCGGTGGCTAAAGCGATGGCGCCTTCTGAAGGGTCGTACCCGGCAAAGGTGGAGGCCGGGAACTTCTGGGCGAGGAGGTCAATAACCATGCCTCCCCCGCACCCCACGTCTATGACTCGAGCGCCGGCTGTTAGTTTTTCTACAATGCCTTCTAAAGCGGGAACAATGGTGGGAAGCAATAACGCTTGGGTCATGGGGCCCAAGATTCCTTCGATATGTTCAGCTGACTGATCGCCCAGACCGTCGTAGTCCAGCCCTAAGCCGGTGTGAAAAGCATCAGCGATGCCGTCAACTACTTCGGGGGTGCGCAGCACCGCAAAAGCACCGGCAGCGAAGGTTGGTGACTCGCTGCGGGCCAACACGGCGGCCGCTTCAGGCTCCAGCAAAAAGGTTTCTCCGTCTTCGCTGAGCATAAGTTGCGCTGCTGCTTGGCTGCGGAGCCATTCCAAAAGCCAGCGTTCATGTAAGCCGGTAGATTCGGCAAGCTCGGCGGCCGTTACCGGTCCGGCCCCGTCGAGGGCCTGGTAGAGGCCCAGTCGGTGCCCGAGGTGAACCATTAAGGTGACCGCTTCGCCTTGTTTATACCCCCAAGCGGTAATGACATATTTGCCTACCCGGTCAGGGTCGAGGGCTGGTTCTGTGCTCATGTTTTTCTCCGAATCCAAATAGTGCCGTTTTTTTCTTGACACGGCCACACTTCAATATCACCTTTGCGGTCTCGACGCCCAGCCATGCTGGTTTTCCATCCGTCGCCGTTGGGGCCAAACCGCCAGTGGTGGGTGAGGCAAACGATTTCTTCGCCTTCTACTGCTCCTTCTCCGGCGAGGTGAGACCATTGGTGGGGGCAACGGGCAGCCATTACGCAGGGGGTGCCTTGGGCGGTACGCCATACCACCAGGTCTTCTCCGTCTATTGCCGATTCCACGATTTGCCCAGGGGCCAAGTCTTCGCTGGTTACGGCGATCCAGTCGTTGGATGAAGAACCGGTTGGTCCGGCCATCTGCTTAGACGTCCAGGTAGCGGGTTACGGCTACTGCTGAACCGATCATGCCCACGGAGCCACCGATAATCAGCAACCAGATACTGGTGTCCCACACGAAGCCTTCGGGGACGGCGAAGCCGCGAAACAACGGAACGGCATCAGATTCTTGGAAAAATGCCAACACTTGTTTATCCACGACGAACAGGGCCGGTATAGCCAATGCTGCGCCTAAGAGGCCATGGATGGTGCCTTCCAACATGAAAGGTATGCGGATGAACCAGTTGGTGGCTCCCACCAGTTTCATTACTTCGATTTCTTGGCGACGAGCGCCAATGGCCGTAAATACTGTGTTGAGGATCAGCAAAGCGGAGACGGCAACGAGAACAACGGCCGCCACCAAGAGGGCTTGGCTTACCCGAGTTGAGAAGTCATCTATTTGCCTGATGGCTTCGGTGGCCGTAGCTACTTCTTTAACTCCGGGTTGACTGGCGAACTGATCGGCCAACTCTGAGACGTTGGCCGCTGAGG
Source organism: Acidimicrobiia bacterium (assembly GCA_012959995.1). Lineage (NCBI taxonomy): Bacteria > Bacillati > Actinomycetota > Acidimicrobiia > Acidimicrobiia bacterium. The sequence goes on along the minus strand of DUCC01000011.1, from coordinate 62,124 downwards.
GGTCGGAGGGAACGATGCGATACGAGGGTGGCATCACCGCGGGCGACACACTGTTTACGAGATCTGGTTTGTCGGCAAAGAGGTTACGAAACTCTTCGTAGGCATCTTCTTGACCAATGTAGGTGTAACTGGCTATTACCGGGCTGTTGTCCAGCACATCGCGTATGGCCAAGTCTTGATCTTCGGCGGCGTCGGCGTTCATGAAGACTATGAATTCCACGCCTTCTTGAAATTGGGCGGTAGCCCGTTCGGCGCCTTCACGCACCAGCAGCGAAGCCCCGACCAAAGCGAGGGAGATGGCCACGGTGAAGATGGCCGCCATAGTCAGGCTCAGGTTGCGCCAAATACTAGAAAAGGTTTCTCGGAAGTAATACCAAAGTCGATACATAAGTCAGCCCTCAGTCGTAGATCCCGCGAGATTCATCACGAACCACCACGCCGCGGTCGAGTTCAATGACTCGGCGCTGCATGGAGTCCACAATGCTCCGGTCGTGGGTGGCCATGATTACCGTGGTTCCTCGGCGGTTGATGAGGTCAAGAAGTTTCATTATCCCTACCGAGGTCGAAGGGTCAAGGTTGCCGGTGGGTTCATCGGCCAACATGATTTTTGGGCGGTTAGCGAATGCTCGAGCGATGGAGACTCTTTGTTGCTCACCGCCGGAGAGTTCGTTGGGGAATCGATCAGCCTTTTGCGCCAACCCGACCAGGTCCAAGATTGCTGGAACGTTTTTTCGAATGACCGGGCGAGATTGCCCGATTACTTCTAAGGCAAAGGCCACGTTTTCAAATACGGTTTTTTTGTGCAGAAGTTTGTAGTCCTGGAACACGCAACCCATGCTGCGACGGAAATGAGGCACGCTCCATGATCGAAGCTTGCTGAGGTCTTTTCCGGCCACCCAGATTTTTCCTGAATCGGGCACTTCTTCACGATTAAGCAACCGAAGAAAGGTCGATTTTCCTGAACCAGATTGACCGACCAGAAAGACAAATTCTCCGCTTTGAATCTCTGCCGAGACTTCTCGTAGAGCGGTCACGTCCCCTTTGTAAACCTTGGTGACATTTTCGAGTCGAATCATGATTCGGTCAGATCAGTGTTTTGTTGATGAGGCACGAAGGGCACGGTACCAGAACCAACCCCGCAGATCGTGGCGCGTGGCCTTGGGTGATTAATTAGCGGCACGAGCCCAACGGAGGTAGGACTCCATAAAGCCGTCGAGGTTGCCGTCCAGTACTCCTTCTACGTTGCCTATTTCGTGTTCGGTGCGCAAATCTTTGACCATTTGATAGGGATGCAAAACGTAGGAGCGTATTTGGCTACCGAAATCGACGTTGCGTTGTTCTCCCCCGAGGGCTGCCATCTCTTCGTTACGTTTTTGCCGCTCAAGGTCGAGAAGTTTGGCGGCCAACATTTGCATAGCTCGGTCTTTATTTTGGTGTTGGCTGCGTTCATTTTGACACGAGGTAACCACCCCGGTGGGAAGGTGGGTGATGCGTACCGCTGAGTCGGTGACGTTGATGTGCTGGCCACCGGCCCCCGAGGCCCGGAAAGTATCAATGCGGAGGTCGCCTTCGTCAATTTCTACTTGATCGGTGACCGCTTCAAAAAACGGCACCACGTAGAGCGAGGCGAAGGCCGTTTGCCGTTTCGATTCTTTATTGAAGGGCGAGATGCGCACCAGCCGATGTACCCCGCGTTCTCCTTGGAGTAGACCAAAGGCATGCCGCCCCCGCACAATGAATTCCACAGAAGACAAGCCGGCCTCGGTGCCCTCGGAGTAGGACTCTAGCTCAATACTGAAGCCGCGTTTTTCTGCCCAACGAGAGTACATGCGTAAAAGCATTTCGGCCCAGTCCTGGGCATCGGTGCCCCCGGCCCCGGACTGTATGTGGCATACGGCGTCACTCTCATCGTATTCCCCTGAGAAAAGCGAACGTAACTCCAGAGCCGAAAAACGCTCTTGAAGATCGGCCACCGTTGTTTTTATTTCTTCGTCGAGAGATGCGTCTTCTTCTTCGGTCGCCATGAGGGCCAGGGTCTCTGCTTCCTCTATAGCTTCGCTGAGGCTGGCGAAAAGGTCGAGGTCTTCCACCACGGCGGCCAGATCTTTTTGTACTTGGCGGCCCCGGTTTTGGTCGTTCCATAAATCCGGGTCAGCCATTTCGGCTTCTAACGTTTGCCGGCTTTCGCTTTGTTCACTAATATGTAAATACTTGTCTGCTTCGTCAAGGCGCACCCGCAGTGCACCGAGGGGTTCGGTGAAATCTTCCATGGTTTATTGCCCGTGACAGTGTTTGAACTTGCGTCCTGAATCACAGGGGCAGGGAGCATTTCGTGGGGTGGCTTCCCATTCGGTGTTTACTTTTTGCACCTTGGGTTGCGGTGTAGATTCTTTTACTTGTGTGGGGGCGCCGGCCGCCGCGGCCACCGCAGCAGCTCCCAATACGGGGCCTTCGGGGCCGCTGGTTACCACATCGGAGGGCGCTACTGTTTCATCATTTACCGCTACTTTTATGCGCATGACGTAGCGCACGAAATCTTCGCCGATCAGCACGGTGAGTTGACCGAAAAGTTCGTAGCCTTCACGTTGCCATTCGGTGGTCGGGTCGCGTTGCCCGATGGCTCGGAGGTGAATACCTTCGCGCAGATGATCCATTTCTTGAAGATGTTCACGCCATCGTTGGTCGATGATGCGCAGCATGACTTGGCGTTCTACCTCGCGGTAGGTTTCGGCGCCCAGTTCTTCTTCTCGATCTTGGTAGACCTGTTGCGCCTCGTCAAAAAGAAGATCGGTGAGTTCGGCGACTGTACCGACGGTTCCCATATCGGTAGCGCTCAAAGAGGTGGCCCAGTAACCGTCGATGCCGACGTGTAGTCCTTCGAGGTCCCATTCTTCAGGGTGTTCGCCGAGGCAATAGGTATTAATTTCTTTTTCTACGACCAGAGCCAGTTGGGCCAGCACCTCTTCGCTGAGGTCGGCGCCTGACAATACTTGGTCACGGCGGCGGTAAATCACCTTGCGTTGTTCGTTCATGACCTCGTCGTATTTGAGAACGTTTTTACGCACTTCAGCATTTTTTTGTTCAACGGTGGTTTGGGCTCGTTCAATTGCTTTGGAGACCATTCCTGATTCGATCGGGACGTCTTCCGGTAAGGCGCGATCCATTAATTTACTTAATGACCCAGAGGCAAAGAGGCGCATTAGGTCATCGTCGAGCGACAGGTAGAACCGGCTTGCACCGGGGTCGCCTTGGCGCCCACAACGGCCGCGCAGCTGGTTGTCTATGCGGCGTGATTCGTGGCGGCCGGTGCCTAAGACGTAAAGCCCGCCTGCTTGGCGCACCCGTTCCCCCTCGGCATCACAGTCTGAGGTAAATTTTTCTACAAGTTTTTTGATTTGTTTTTGGCCTTGCTTGGACTCTGGGTCTAAGCCTTCGGCTCGCACCGCACGTTCGGCGAGGTTCTCGGGGTTTCCGCCTAACAAAATATCTACGCCGCGACCAGCCATGTTGGTGGCTACGGTTACTGCTCCGCTTCGCCCGGCTTGGGCAATGACGTCGGCTTCGCGGAAGTGTTGTTTGGCGTTAAGCACTTCGTGGCCGATGCCTCTTTTTTCAAGTTCTCGAGAGAGTTTTTCTGATTTCTCGACCGAGACCGTACCAACCAGAACGGGTTGGCCGCCCTCTGAGCGAGTAACGATGTCATCGATTACTGCATTGAATTTTCCTTCTTCGGTTTTGTAGACTAAGTCTTTGGCGTCGAGGCGGGCGATGGGCCGGTTGGTGGGCACCGATACCACTTGCAATCCGTAGATTCCGGCCAGTTCGGCGGCTTCTGTTTCCGCCGTTCCGGTCATTCCGGCGAGTTTTTCGTAAAGCCGGAAATAGTTTTGCAGGGTGATGGTGGCCAGTGTTTGGTTTTCTTCTTTTATGGAAACGCCTTCTTTGGCTTCTACCGCTTGGTGGATCCCGTCTGACCAGCGGCGTCCTTCGAGCACTCGCCCAGTGAACTCATCAACGATGCGTACTTCTCCTTCGGCCACGATGTAATCGCGGTCCCGGAGATACATTTCTTTGGCTCGCAGAGCTACCTGGAATTGATGCACCAGGTTGGCTGATACTTGGTCGTAGAGGTTTTCTATGCCTAAGATTTTTTCGACGGCGTGTACCCCTTCTTCGGTGGGGGCCACAATACGTTTTTCTTCGTCGTAGTCGTAGTGGACATCGCGTTGGAGCCCCTTGACCACACCGGCGAAACGTTGGTAAAGGGCCACGGCGTCGCTTAGCCGGCCGCTGATAATCAGGGGGGTACGGGCCTCATCGATCAGGATGGAGTCCACCTCGTCAACGATGCAAAAAGCGTGGCCGCGTTGGGCCTTGAGTCTTGCTCCGAGGGCCATGTTGTCGCGGAGGTAGTCGAAGCCCAACTCGTTGTTGGTGCCGTAGGTAATGTCGGCAGCATAGGCCGCCCGTTTTTCGGCAGGGTCGCGTACCGCCGGAACCACCAACCCCACGTCGAGGCCCAACCAGCGGTGAATCTGGCCCATCCATTCGGCATCTCGGGTGGCTAAATAATCGTTGACCGTGCAAAGGTGAACGCCTTTGCCACCTAACCCATTGAGGTAAGCGGGCAGTGTGGAGACCAAGGTTTTGCCTTCGCCGGTTCGCATTTCGGCTACCCACCCGAGGTGCAGGGCCATGCCTCCCATAAGTTGCACGTCGTAATGGCGTTGTCCAATAACTCGGCAACTGGCTTCACGCACCACAGCAAACGATTCGACCAAAAGGTCGTCGAGGTCTTCTCCTTGGGTAAGCCGTTGACGAAACTCACCGGTTTTGGCTCGTAGCGCATCGTCAGAGAGCGCTTTGGTTTCTGCTTCCCTAGCGCTTATATCTGGAACGATGGCTTGTAGTGCTTTAAGTTTTTTTCCTTCGCCGCTGCGCAGGACTCGCGAAAATGCTCCCATAGTGGCTGAGTTTACCTTCTCTGTCTTGCGGGTTAGGCGGCAGCTGGGTGATAAAGCAAGCCCAGTTCGTCTAGTCGTGGGGCGGCGGCCTCTACGGTGGTTCCCAAAATGGCTGCTAAGGCTTGTAGGTCATCGCCTCGAATGGTCAGAACTCTTCCGTTGAAGTCTTGGCGTTTGACTTGGATGATGGTGAGGTAGCGGTTAATCATTTCGGCTTCTGGCCCGGTTGCTTTGGTCAGTCGGGTGAGGTCCATGATTATTTTTTGCCCCGGCACCCAGACGGGAGCTACTTCAATGGGTGCGGAAATGCCGAGATCTGTTTCGCCCTCTAAGGGCAATAGTTGATCTACCGGCACGCTATAGAAACGGGCCAAGCGTTGTAAGCGAGGAACGGAGATGGCTCGTTCACCTCGCTCGTAAGCCCCCAACACTGACGCTTTGAATTCAGCTTCCGAACGTGCTTCAACCTCGTGTAAAGAAAGCCGCTGCTGGCGGCGGATCACTCGAATACGCTCGCCAACTTTGCGACGGTATTGAGTATCGATTTCGTCAGACATCAGTGTTTTGGCTTCCTTTTACTGGATCGTTTTGGCCGAAGCCCAAGGGTAAGGCACCACACAGCGCGTGGTCGTTGAGAGATGAGCGTAGCGTCCAATGCGGTGGAGCGCAATTTTTGAAATGGCTCCCTAAAGTCGCAGGTCAGCAGGGTTTTATACTCAATGCTGTATTTATTAAAGAGAAACCAGCATTACTTAAGATGCCACGCAGTGCGTTCAACGCAAGGCGGAACGCACCCGGCTAATGAACCCTTCGTCGGGTGGGGAAACCTCTTCTTGTCGCTCTTCGGCAAACTTCCTGAGCGAGGTTTCTTGCTCTTCGGTTAAAGAAAGCGGTGTGTCAACGGTGACCTCAATAAGCAGGTCGCCTCTCCCCCGTCCGTTGACGTGGGGAACCCCTTTTCCTCGTAGACGAATTATTTTTCCGGTTTGCGTTCCTGCAGCAATAGTTAAGGTTTCGTCCCCGTCGAGCGTTTCGTAAGGCATGGTCACCCCGAACACTGCTTGTGTTACCGGCAGGTGCATGCGGTGCACGAGGTCGTAGCCGTGGCGCTCAAATACTGGGTGGTCTTCTACACGTAGTCGAACATAAAGGTCGCCCGCCGGGCCGCCCCGAGGCCCCACAGCGCCGCGACCGGTTAAGCGTAAACTGGCTCCTTCGTCTACGCCGGCCTGCACATCAATGGTGTAACTGGCCTCTTCGATGTTGCGTCCTTCGCCGGAACATTCTTGGCATGGTTTAGCAATGGTGGTGCCGGCCCCATTGCAGGTGGGGCACAAAGTGTTTGAAACCATTTGGCCCAAAATTGATTGTCTTACCCGTTGTACTTGTCCCGCTCCGTCGCAGGTATGGCAGGTAACGGCTTCGCTGCCTGGGGCTGCTCCGGTGGCTTCACAGGTTTGACAAGGCACTGCGGTGCGCACCTCAATGGTGGCTTCGGTGCCAAACACTGCTTCTTCGAAAGAGAGCGTGAGCACCGTTTCGAGATCTTCGCCACTAGCCACTCGAGGTCCGTTTTGTTGACCCCCAAAGAACGAATTAAATATGTCACCGAACCCGCCGAAGGGGACGCCAGCGGGCGCTCCTTGACCGGTGTGGCCGAAGCGGTCGTAGTTGTTGCGACGCTCTGGGTCGGAGAGCACTTCGTAGGCGGCGGCGATTTCTTTAAAGTTGCTTTCGGCCTCTGGGTCATCGGGGTTGGCGTCCGGGTGGTACCGGCGGGCCAACCCTCGGTATGAGGATTTCAGTTCGGAGGCTGAAACATCGCGCTCAACTTCGAGTATTTCGTAGAGATCTTTCGCCATCTGTTAGCCCTCGGTTATGCGTTGCCCAAGTTGACGCCCCACTACCGCCACGGTAGCGAGAGCTTGGGGGTAGTTCATATGGGTGGGCCCGAGCACCGCAATAGACCCGGCCCGTTCGCCTTCTACTTCGTAGGGAGCTACCACTAGGGCGCATTCAGCGAGGGGCTTTACCCCGGTTTCGCTGCCGATGGCTACGGTAAGCCCCCGGTCAATGACGTCACGGATCAAACTCACCACGACGAATTGTCGTTCCAATACTGCTAAGACTTGCTGGATGCGTTCCACGCCGTGGAAAGAGGCAGCCACTTGTGAGGTGCCGCCCACGAATGCTTGATCGAGGGCTTCTGGTCGGGCCCCCAACACGATCATCACCGCAGCCAAGACCTGGTCTACTGCTACGTCTCCAGAGAGCGGAGCGGCCGGGACGTCTGAAGAACGTCGGCCAATGAGCGCTGCGGAAAGGTGGGCGCTGGCCACCGCCACGGTTGATTCAACAGCCTCAGCGGCCAACTCTACAACATGTTTTTCTAGCGAACCGTTGGCCATAACCAAAACCAGCAACGTCACTTGGGCGCTTAGAGAAACCAGTTGCACGGAGCGAACTTCTTGATGGTGGCGGTCGGGGGCGATCACCACCGCAGCGGTTCCGGTCAGGTCGGCCAGCAGGGTGCTGGTGTCGCTGAGCATTTGTTCGAGTTCATTATAGGAGCGAGCAAAAAATGCTGAGACTTGTTCTCGGTCACCGGGATCTAAGGGGCCGGGGCGATCAAGTTGGTCAACGAAGAACCGGTAGGCCTTATCGGTGGGTATGCGGCCCGCCGAGGTGTGGGGTTTTACGAGGTAGCCTTGTTCTTCGAGATGCACCAGTTCGTTGCGCACGGTGGCCGAAGAAACGTCAACACCGGGGGCGGTAGAGATGTGCCCAGACCCCACGGGGACTGCTGTTTCGATGTATTCGGCCACCACGGCACTCAAGATGGCGGCTTTGCGGTCTTCGAGCATGGGGTGATGCTACCGCCCTACTACGGGTGGCGTAACCAATGGGACGCTTTAGTCGTCGAGGCGAAGTGCCGACACGAAGGCTTCCTGAGGGACTTCGACTCGCCCGATGGATTTCATTTTTCGTTTTCCGACTTTTTGTTTTTCTAAAAGCTTGCGTTTACGGGTGATGTCTCCACCGTAAAGTTTCGCTGTTACGTCTTTTCGGAAAGCTCGTACTGTTTCTCGGGCGATGATGCGCCCCCCGATGGCCGCTTGGATCGGTACTTCGAATTGTTGCCGTGGAATGAGTTCTTTGAGTTTTGCGGCCATCCGTCGCCCGTAAGAATCTGCGGCGCTTCGATGCACGATCATGGAAAAAGCGTCCACCGTTTCGCCGTGGAGCAAGATGTCTACGCGTACGAGGTCTGAGGAGCGGTAGCCCTCGGGGTCGTAATCCAAACTGGCGTAACCCTGGGTGCGGCTTTTCATTTGGTCAAAGAAGTCGATGACTACTTCGGCGAGGGGAAGGTGGTAACTCAGTTCTACGCGTTTGGGTGAGAGGTAGGTCATTGATTCCAACTCGCCTCGACGTTCTTGGCAAAGTTCCATGAGTGCCCCGGTGTATTCCGATGGGGTAATAATCTTTGCGGCCAGCCATGGCTCGTTTATGCGTTCAATTTCTGCCGCTAAGGGCAGGTCGCAGGGGTTGTCTACTTCCAGCTTTTCTCCGGTGGTTAATTCGATTTGGTATTCCACCGAAGGTGCAGTGGTGATGAGGCTGAGGTTGAATTCGCGTTCTAGGCGTTCTCGTACGATCTCCATGTGGAGGAGGCCCAAGAACCCGCATCGGAAGCCGAAGCCTAAAGCTCCGGAAGTTTCTGGCTGATAGGTAAAGCTGGAGTCGTTGAGGCGAAGTTTTTCTAGAGCGTCGCGCAGGTCGTTGAATTCATCGCCGTCTATGGGGTAAAGGCCGCTGAAGACCATGGGTTGAGGTTCGCGGTAGCCTTGAAGGGCTTCTTGGGCTCCCCGACGGTTGCTGGTTATTGTTTCGCCAGAGCGGGCTTCACCCACATCTTTTACTCCGGCCAGAAGGTAGCCAACTTCGCCGGGGCCTAATTCGTCTACCGGGGTCATTTCGGGACGCCGGACACCAATTTCATCTACGTCGTGCACTGCACCGGCTTGCATAAAACGCGCTTGAGTTTTGGGGGTAATGGTTCCGTTTACTACCCGGATAGAAGACACCACCCCTCGATATTGGTCGAAGTGACTGTCGAAAACAAGTGCTTGGAGGGGGGCATTTGGGTCGCCCACCGGCGGCGGGGTGCGGTCCACCACGGCATCGAGAAGTTCTATTACCCCTTCTCCTGTTTTTGCGCTGATCAACAATATTTCTTCGGCGGGGATGCCTAAAACGGATTCGATTTCTTCGGCGTAGCGTTCGGGTTCCGCTGCCGGGAGATCGATTTTGTTGAGAGCGGCCACGATTTCTAAATCATTTTCTAAAGCCAGGTAGCAGTTGGCCAGGGTTTGTGCTTCGATTCCTTGAGCGGCATCAACCACCAAAATCACCCCTTCGCAGGCCGCCAACGATCGGCTTACTTCGTAGCCGAAGTCCACATGGCCGGGGGTGTCGATCAGGTTAATAACTGCATCGTTCCAGTCCAGGCGCACGCTTTGCAACTTGATGGTGATGCCCCGCTCACGTTCAATATCCATGGAGTCCAAGTATTGGGCCCGCATTTCTCGGGGGTCTACTGCTCCGCAGAGTTCTAACATGCGATCAGCCAGCGTGGACTTGCCGTGATCAATATGCGCAATAATCGAAGTGTTGCGTAAGCGTGATAAGTCCATTGTGGGCTGACCGTACCGTAGGTTCAGGGTTGGTGGACACCCTTGGGCAGAGAAGTCGGTTTAAGACCGTATTTTTCTTTGCTGGGCGGTAGCATTGTGGGCTGTTCGTTAAGTCTTATTAACGGCGAGGTCTTTTGACTTCATGTCCCAAATATTTTCTCATAGAGGTATGTGCCCCCGTGGCAAACATTAAAAGCCAAATTAAACGAAACCGTCAAACCGAAAAGCAACGCACGCGTAACCGTATGGTGCGCACCGAGTTGCGTACCCGCACCAAGGCTGCTTTGGCCGCTGCGGAAAACGGTGCTGATCGTGACGAAGCCCTGTTGCTGGCTATGCGCCGCATTGACACGGCAGCTGCTAAAGGTGTGATCCACGCCAACACTGCAGCTCGTCAAAAGTCTCGTTTGCAAAAACGTTTCGACGCACAAAGCGCTTAACTGTTTTTTATCGGCGGGCCAGTGAGGCCAGTCGAGCGACTAATACTTCGGTCACCAACTCTGGCGGCCATGCGGTACGCCCTTTGAGGTCGAGGTCAGCGACGGCCAAGAGTTTGATGGCTTTGCCTGCTCCACCAGGGCCAAGCCGTCGGCTTACTTGTAACGCTTTTTTGGCCGGGAAGCCTTTGATGCCTAAGGCCTCGCTTGCTCCATTTTCGGTAGTTATTCCCGAACCGTCGAGGCGTAAAAGTCGACCGTAGTGGGCGTGGAGCGCGCTGACAATGGCCAACGGGTGCCGGTCTCCTGATTCTTGCATTCGGTGGAGTCGGTCTAAGGATTTTGCTACGTCACCGGCATCTATGGCGTCGGTGAGGTCCCAGGGAGCCACTCCCCCGGCTTGCCCTAAATAGGGTTCTACGTCGCTTGCGCTGAGTTCTTTTTCGGTGCCGAATACTGCTCCGAGGGTGGCGAACAAAGCCACCACTCGAGTTCGCTGTTCACCAATGCGTTGCGTTATGGCGTTACGGGCTGAACGATCAAAGCGAAGGTCGGCGGCGTCGAATCGCTTTTGTAACCATTGGTCGGCTTCTCTTCCTCGACCCACCGAACAGTGTTGAATGGCCCCGCCGGCGGCTTCGATCGCTTCTTTTAAAGATTTTGGCGGGGCACTCAGTTTTTGGTGGGTGGGGTTTTCGCCTTTTTCCCATACCAAAATAAGCCGGGTTGTGGGGAGAGGGTCGGCTAAGTATTCCACGATGGGGGCCACCAGGTCTTTGGTGCTAAAACGCCCGCCGTGGCGGCCTACCACGACCCGTCGTTCGGTTAAAAAGGGCGGGGTTTGTGCGGCATCAACGAGTCGGGCCACTGAGTATTCGTTTTCTACTAGGTAAGCGGTTTCGTTGAGTTCTTCAAGAGCCAGCGACCGGTCTTGCCCGTCGAGCGCTTTTTCTACCAGGGAGCGCAGGGCTTCGTTAATCAACGTGGGGTCGTCCCCGGTGAGCAGAACAATCGGATTTTTCATGGTTGTCCTTTTTTACCGTGGGCTAAGACTGCTGCCATCATGTCACTTACCCGACGTGCCCCTTGCACATCGTGAGCTCGCAGTACCCGGCACCCTAAGGAAATGCCTAGGGCATGAGCGGCCCAGGAGGCTTCTTTTCGCTGGTCAACTTCGGTGCCTACCAGTTCACCAATGAACCCTTTGTTGGAGGCCGAAAGAAACACTGCATAACCCAAGCCGGTCAGGTCGTCGCTGTGGCGCAGGAGTTCGGCCGACATGGCAGGGATTTTGCCAAGGTCTAGTCCGGCGTCAATCATGATCCGTTCGGTGGGGATGCCGGCCGCTAACGCCCATTGGGCACGGGTAGCGAGAAAATCGGTTACCTCGGTACGTACGTTTTGGTAGCGGGGTTGGGGATCGGGAATACGCGGCCCGAGGCGCACTTGGGTAGCCACTACCGAGGCTTGATGTTCGACACAGGCCGGAAGAAACGTCGGGTCGGCGAACCCGCTGATGTCGTTGCCGATGCATGCTCCGGCGGTAAAGGCGGCATCGGCTACCGCACCTCGCCAAGTATCTATGGAAAGGGGCAGGTCGAAACGGGCGGCCAGGGCTTCAATAGCCGGGATGACTCGGTCGAGTTCCTCGGCTTCGGTTACTTCTGGGCCGGGGCCGGCTTTTACCCCGCCCACGTCAAGAAAATCAGCGCCGTCATCTACGTGTTTTTCGGCTAAGGCCAAAAAGTCATCAAACGACCAGTAGCGGCCTTGGTCATAGAACGAGTCGGGAGTGCGGTTCAAGATCCCCATGACTAAAGCCCGGTGGGTTATATCAAAAGTGTGGGAGGGCCCTAAACAAAGTTGCACCCTGAGGACGCTACACGGCGGCTACCCCGGCGGGCGGTTCTGCTACCCCACGGGCCGCACCAAGAGGTGGCCGCTTTGTTGATCTACCTGCCATTGTTGCTGGCCGGCCATTACCACCGTTCCAGAGTCGGGAACCACCGCTGGGGGCGGCCCGCGAGGTGCCCAAATAGCTACGTCATCAAAGCGCTGCACTAGTGCGCTAAGCACTGCTTGGTCCACGGCGTTGCGAAAGATCAAAAGTTCTGGGGCCACTATTTGGTGGCGGCGCAGGCGGCCTAAGAGTTCTTCGGCACCGTAGTGATCATCGACCACCACGAGTTTTCCGGCAGAAGCAACCCGTAGGCCGTCGGAAACTTCGGTGACTGGCGACCGCAAGAAAGTAGCCCCGCCAACCAGCAGCAGGGCCAACAACACGGCAGTTAACGCGCTGCGTGCTGCGGTGAAGTTTTCTCGGTGGCTGGCCCCGGCGGCCAGGAACACCAGCCCCACCAGCAGCAACGCTCCCCCGGTGGGCAAGGCGGCGAAAGGTCGTTCCCCTACTTGGGCCGCTACTCCGGAAATCCAGCGCAGGCCTAGGGAGCTCGGAAAATGCAGCATCGTTGCTAACGGCGGGCCGACCACCCCGGCCACCAGTCCGGCGGTGATCCCCCAAATCATTAGCAGCCCCGCCACCGGCGCGGCCAGCAAGTTGGCGGGTAGGGCCGCTACCGGTACGGGCCCGAACCACACCAGCAGCAGCGGGGTGACCGCCGATTGAGCGGCCAGGGTGACTGCCAAACTGTTGGCCACGGTGCGGGGCCCCGGAAAAGCCTGAGCCAGCGGGCCGGCCAAAAGCAAAATACCGCCCGAGGCGGCCACCGAAAGTTGAAAAGCGGCCCGGTAAAGCAGCAGAGGGTCAACCAGCAACAAGGCAACGGTGGTGACACCCAAAAGTCGTAGTCCCATGATGGGACGCCCCGCCCCGAGGGCCATAGCGCTCCCCCCGGCCATCACCGTGGCTCGCAGCACCGAGGGCTCAAACCTGGTCAATAGAGCAAAAAAGATTAACAATAAGAGGGTAAGCGGAAGCCGGCTTCGTGTGCGCAAACGATTTAGCAAGGGGCTCGCCGCCGTTAACACGAAAGCCACGTTTTGACCCGAAACGGCCAAAAGGTGGCCGAGGCCGGCGGCTCGAAAATCATCAGAAATGGCGGGGCCTTGAAAACGGTCGTCGCCGATGGTTAGCCCGCTAAGTAGCGCAGCCTGGCCTGGTTGAAGCACCGCAGTGCCTCGGGCCAAGATTCTTCTTACCCCGTTGGCCAAGCGGTACGGCCACCAGGCTTGTTGCACCGGCCCGAGCTCGTCAACTCGAAGCGTGCCCACCACGTGGCGGGTGCGTTGCCATTGCCGCGGGGCGGTGCGTACCTGCCCGGAGAGTTCTAAACGCTGCCCAGCCAAAAGCGCAGCGATGCTGTTTTGGGTGGGGGTAAAGGTAGCGTCGTACCGTTTTTCATCGATGCGGACTTCAACCCGCCACCCGCCTCCGATGCGTTCGGTGGGGTCGCTCATGAGTTGCGCCACCCCGGTTACCGGCCCCAGGTATGGAGCGGCCGTGGCTTGCCAAGCCAGACCGCTGAAGTGGCAGGCCACCGTTCCTAACAGGAGCATGCCCACCCACCGCCGGTGACCACCCAAAATCAGCCAACTGAGAGTCAGACCGAACAAAACGCCCAGCCATGGAGCGCTTAGTGGTTGGGCCAACAATGCCCCGGCCATGACCCCAAGAAGGGTGAAGGCCACCGTCACGGAGCACTTATTTGCAACCGGAACCCGGCCAACTTGGCGGGACCGATGCCTGTCACGTTGAGCAGGTCATCTATGGAGGTAAAGGCTCCTTGGTTTTCTCGGTGGGCCACAATGGAGGCGGCCAGCGACGGGCCTATTCCAGTGAGTTGTTCCAACTGAGTGGCCGTGGCTTGGTTTATGTTCAGCGGTTGATTATTGGCCGCTTCATTTTCGGCTGGGTCGCTGGGTTCGCTTTGACTGGGTACCCAAATGCGTTGCCCATCGGTGAGTCGAGAAGCCAAGTTGAGTTGGTTGGGTAAAGCTTCTGGGGCGGGGCCGCCCGCTGCGTCGAGCGCATCGGCTATTCGTGCCGTGTTTTCTAGATGGTAAAGCCCGGGTGAAATAACCGCCCCAGCCACGTGCACCACTACCAGGCTGGGCATGGTGGTGGTGGAGGGAGCCACCGTCACGAAAGGCAGTGAGGCCACGGGGCTCTCGTCTTTTTGGCTCCAAGAAAGCGCGGTAATCGCTAGGGCGATAAGCAAGACCGCTACCGCCAGCAAGACCCGTCTCGGGTTTACTGGGTGTTCAAAAAGGTAATCGTCTATTCGGCGGCGCAGCGGGCTGGCCGGTTCGGCATCAATAACGGGCATGGGCCCACTTCCGGTTCTTTAAACATCAGAGGGGGGAAGTGGGTGTGGCCGGTAGGGCCGGTATTTGTTGGGGGTTTAGTACAGGGAAGAGGTGAGTTTTTTTCGCCATCCCGTGGTGCGAGGGTCGTCGGGGCCCAATACCTCGAGAAGGTCTATGAACGCTTGGCGGGCTTCTTCGTCGTCTTTTACTTGGGTAAGCAGTTCGGCGAGGCGACCTTCTATATCGTCAACTTGTTCTACCCGGGCCAGCGCGGCAAGCCGGCGAGCTTCGGGGGTTTCTGGTATGCGGGCCAGCAAGGTTGTTGCTTCTTCTCGGTCGCCTTCGTTGTTGCGTTCAATAAGTAAAGCGGCGAGCGCTAACACACCTTCAAGGTGGTCGGAGGTTTCTTCTAGCAGGGAACGTAGAGAGGCTTCGTCGCCGGCCGCTAGTCGTTGGTCTACTGGTGGTGCGGGTTCTTCGCCGAGCAATTTGCTCACAAACTGGCGTACAAAGTCTTCGCCTTGGGCGCCCATGAAAGAGTCAACCGGTTTGCCTTCGACAATGGCGTGGACGGCAGGTATGGATTGCGCCTGGAAGGCTTGCGCCAAACCTGGGTTTTCGTCAACGTTTACTTTGGCCAGCATTACCCGGCCGCCGGTTTCCCCAATAACTTTTTCCAAGATGGGGCCCAATGATTTGCATGGCTCGCACCATGGGGCCCACAGGTCCACTACCACGGGGGTGGTAGCGGAGCGGTTAATCACTTCGGTTTCAAAGGTGGCGTCGGTGACGTCCATGAGGGTCCTCTCGCTGCTAGCGGCAGAAAAACTTACGGGGGAAGAACTTGTGGTCTCAGGGTAGGGAGCCTGAGCCCTTCCTCCACTACTCTGCAAGGGATGAACGATATCTCTGGCATAAACGCGGCGAACCTGCAGAAATGGTTTGACTCTAAGGTGGGGGGCCTTGACGGGCCGTTGACTTTTACCCCGGTGACGGGAGGACATTCCAACTTGACTTACCGGGTTGCCGATTCGTCAGGACGCCAGTGGGTGCTGCGTCGTCCCCCACTTGGTCATGTATTGGCCACCGCTCACGATATGAGCCGCGAGCATCGCATAATTAGTGCTTTGTCCGACAGCGGTGTGCCTGTGCCGGGGATAATTGGCCTTTGTCAAGACACTGAGGTAAACGACGCCCCGTTTTATGTCATGGATTTTGTGCCGGGAGTAATTCTGCGCCTACGTGATGAGGCCGAAGAATATTCGGTGGAGGCCCGGCAAAAGATGGGTCACTCATTAATAGAAACCTTGGCTCGTATTCATTCTGTGGATGTTGATGCGGTTGGTCTTGGCGATTTGGCCCGACCCGATGGCTACATCGAACGCCAGTTAAAGCGTTGGCGTCGCCAGTTTGTGGATGCAACCAGTCGCGAGATTCCTCAGGTGCTTTCCGTGCACGACACGTTGGCGGCGTGCATCCCCGAACAACAGGGGGTGAGTTTGGTGCACGGCGATTATCGCTTAGACAACTGCATGATGAACCCTGAGGGGCCAGTGGCTGCTGTTTTGGATTGGGAAATATCTACTCTGGGCGATGCTTTAGCTGATGTGGGCGGCATTATCTCGTCCGTCACTGACCAGGTTTCTGGGGCCAATGATTTGGCTAGCCGTTCTGAGGGTTTCCCTACTGCTGATGAGATTCGTGAGATTTACGGCACGTTTAGCGACCGCAACCTTGAACACTTGGATTTCTATGTGGCCTTCAACTATTGGCGCATGGCTTGCATCATTGAAGGGGTTTACTCTCGGTATGTGGCCGGCGTCATGGGAGAGATAGATGACGTAATGGTGAAGGCCTTTGGGGAACGGGTAGTCGTTTTGGCCGATTTGGCGGCGGAGACTGCCGCTACTTTGTCATGAACTTGAATAGCGGCCCCATGTATGACTTACATGATGTTCCTTTCCTAGGCGACGCCGTGTTGGTGGTGTCTTTAGCAGGCTGGGTGGATGCTGCGCAGTCCAGCGCCGAAGCTACTAAGCAGCTTTTGCGTGACCCCGATAAACGTTTGATGGCTCGTTTCAATACTGATCGGTTGCTTGACCAACGGGCTCGCCGGCCAATTTTAAAACTGGTAGATGGGGTTACCCAAAGTTTGACTTGGCCTGCGCTGGAGATGCACTTGTTGTCTACAGAGGCCGACCGTCCGGTGTTGTTGCTCCATGGGCCGGAGCCCGACCACGAGTGGAAATCTTTTGCTCAGTCGGTGGTGGAACTTGCTCAGCAGTTCAATGTTTCTTTAGTGGTGGGCTTGGGGGCGTTTCCGGCGGCTGTCCCCCACACTCGCCCCACTCGGTTGTCTTGCACGGCCAGCACTCCTGCTTTGGCCGAGCGTTTATCTTTTGTCACGTCAACTTTGGAGGTGCCGGCGGGCGCTCAGGCGGTCATCGAGGTCGCCGCAGCGGCCGCTGGTATCCCTGCCGTAGGCATTTGGGCCCAGGTGCCTCATTATTTGGCCGCCATGAGTTTCCCTCCGGCTAGCGAAGCGTTGTTGGAAGGGCTCAGCGATTTGACGGAGGTAGATTTTTCTTTGGGTTCCTTGCCAGAAAAGTCTCTAGCAGCACGCAGTCGTTTAGATGAACTAATCACCCAAAACCCCGAACACGTCACCATGCTAGAAACACTGGAACAGGCTTACGACGACCTCCACGACGATCGAGGCCAACTCCCTTCCGGCGATGAACTAGCTGCCGAACTCGAACGCTTCCTCCGCGACCAATAATCAACTCCTAATAAATCGCAGTCACGTGGGGTTAGATGACTACGTTTACCAGGCGGGGGGCGCGGATGATTATTTTGCGGGGGGTGGCGCCTTCGAGTTGGGCGATGACTTTTGGGGTGGCCAAAGCAAGAGCTTCAGCGGTTGCTTCGTCGATGTCGGCTGACACTTCGAGACGTTCGCGTACTTTGCCGTTTATTTGCACCACCATGGTCACCGTGTCGTCCACCAGTTTTTCGGGGTCGGCTACCGGCCAGGCTTCAAGATGGATGTGGCCGTCGTTGCGTTGTTGCCATAGTTCGGCGCAAATATGCGGAGCGGCCGGAGCCATAACCAGTAGCAAGGCATCCACCGCTGCTTCCAAGGTTGGGCCGTGTGCTCCTTCGTCGGTTTGAATCCAGCGGTACAGGCTGTTGGTGAACTCCATAAAACCAGCCACCGCAGTGTTGTATGACCAGCGTTCGTACTCATCGGTGATTCGCTCCACCAAACGGTGGGTAGCTTTTTCGATTTCTTGATCGGCGGCCGTCATTTCGCCTTGGCGACACGGCCCGGGCAGCGAGTTGGTGGAAAGCGCTAAACGCCACACTCGCCCCAAAAACTTGGCGCAGCCGTCTATGCCGAGGTCTTCCCAATCCACGTCTTCTTGTGGCGGTTTTACCTGCAGGTGAGCCAGGCGCAAGGCATCGGCGCCTTGATCATCCAAGATGCCTTCTGGAGCCACCAAGTTGCCTTTAGATTTTGACATTTTGGTGCCACCCAAACGGATCATCCCTTGAGTAAAGAGGCGTTTGAATGGTTCCCGCAGTTCTTTAGGTACGACGCCTAAGTCGGCCAGCGCTTTGGTAAAGAACCGGGCGTACATGAGGTGCAAAATAGCGTGCTCTACACCGCCGATGTATTGGTCTACCGGCAGCCAACGTTTCATGGCCTCTTTGTCGAAGGGAACTTCTTCGTTCCACGGGTCGGTGAAACGCATGAAATACCAGGAGGAGTCCACGAAAGTGTCCATGGTGTCGGTTTCTCGACGAGCGGGGCCTGCACACTTGGGGCACGAGGCGTTGAGGAAGTCTTCGTGGGTGGTTAAGGGCGAGCGCCCGGTGGGCATGAACTCCACGTCATCGGGCAAGTCCACCGGCAACTGGTCAAGGGGCACCGGTTGTTCACCGCAGTCGTCGCAGAACACAATAGGGATCGGGCAACCCCAGTAACGCTGGCGAGACAACAACCAGTCCCGCAGGCGGTAGTTGATCTTGGCTTCGCCGAGGCCTTGGCTGGTTATCCATTGGCCGGCTGCCTCTTTCGCTTCGGCGATTCTCATGCCGTCAAGGAAACCGCTGTTAACGGCCGGGCCGTCGTCGGTAAACGCTTCGCCGTCAAAATCTGCCGGTGGTTCCACCGTACGCAAAATCTCGCAGCCGTGGGCTTTGGCGAAATCCCAATCTCGTTGGTCTTGCCCAGGCACCGCCATAATGGCGCCGGTGCCGTAGGTCATCAGTACGTAGTCAGCCAAAAATACCGGTATGGCTTGCCCGGTAAATGGGTTGATGACCGAACCGCCGGTGGCTACGCCGCGTTTATCTAACGTCCCTTCGCTGCTTAACCGCTCAATGTCCGAGAGGCCGGCGACCGAAGCACAAAAATCTTCTACTTCTTGGCGTTGTTGGTCACTGGTGAACTCTTCAACTCGGGGGTGTTCTGGAGAAAGCACGGCAAAGGTCATGCCGAAACCGGTATCGGGCCGGGTGGTGAACACCGCGAGGGGGTCTACATCGCTTCGAGCATTTCCGTCGGCACCGACTAGAGGCAGGCCGAACTCCACCCCTTCGGAGCGACCGATCCAGTTGCGTTGCATGACTTTGACCTTGTTGGGCCATTCCACTAATTCCAAGTCGTCGAGAAGTTCCTGTGCGTAATCGGTGATGCGGTAGAACCATTGTTCCATGTCTCGGCGATCCACTAAATCGCCGGAGCGTTCGCAGGTGCCGTCGGGCAGCACCTGTTCGTTGGCCAGCACGGTTTGACAGCCGGGGCACCAATTGACCGGAGCTTCGGCCCGGTACACCAAACCGGCTTCGTAGAACTTTAAGAAAATCCATTGCGTCCAGCGCATGTATTTAGGGTCATGGCTGCGCACCATGCGGCGCCAGTCGTAGACCGCTCCGATACGGCGCAGCGAAGCGGAGAGCGCTTCGACGTTGGTGTCGGTGTGTTGACGGGGGTGGGTGCCGGTTTTGATGGCAGCATTTTCGGCCGGCAAACCAAAGGAGTCGAAACCGATGGGAGAAAGCACACCGTCGCCTTGCATGGTCCGGTAGCGCACCAACAAATCGCCCATGGTGTAGTTGCGTACGTGCCCCATGTGGGCGGGGCCGCTGGGGTACGGGTACATCGATAGCACGTAGTACGGCGGGCGAGGGTCGTCGTTTTCAATATGGTAGGTGCCCTCGTCGAGCCAGCGTTGCTGCCAGTGGGCTTCTATTGCTTGGGGGTCGTATTGCGTAGACATCTTGATCAAGGCTAGCGACCTCTGGTGGGCGGGCGAGGGTTCTACCCATTCTTAAAAAGAGAATTTACCGGGCCGCTTCTGTTCTCAGTAGCAGACCTCGCTGGTAACCTGTGGCCTTCGCGGGGCTATAGCTCAGTTGGCAGAGCGCTTCCATGGCATGGAAGAGGTCGAGGGTTCAATTCCCTCTAGCTCCACGCATCACCCCAGGTCGTTGGCTTGGGGTGTTTCGCTTTCATTCCAGACTTTAGACTCTGTTGATGCCTCCCCTCTCTCCTAAGTCATCTTTTTCTGGCTGGCGCATCCTCGTTTTTGCCACCATTGCTTTAGGCCTTACCGGGCCGGGTCAAACCATAGGGGTCAGTGTTTTCATTGATCACTTTGCCGAAGATCTCAACCTTTCGAAAAACGCTATTGCCGGCGGTTACGCCATCGGCACTTTGTGCGGCGCTCTCGCCATGCCCACCGTCGGTCTCTGGATTGACCGCTATGGCGTCCGCCGGGCCATGACCATCATCGCCACCTTGTTTGCCGGAGCACTTTTTTACATGTCGGGGGTGCAAGGAATAATTAGCCTCACTATCGGTTTTTGGTTTATCCGCATGCTCGGTCAAGGGAGCCTTTCGCTGGTCAGCAATGTGGCTGTTTCTCTCTGGTTTGAACAGCGTCGCGGCCTCGCCTTGGGCCTTACCATGACCATCTCTTCGGCCATGATGGCGCTGGTTCCGGTGGGGTTGAGTTTTACTATTGCTCAGTGGGGGTGGCGCACTGCTTGGATTGTTTCTGCCAGCACCGTCGCCATGGTGGTCATTCCCCTCGCTTGGTTCGGCATTATTGACCGCCCCTCCAGCGTCGGCCAGCACCCCGATGGTCTTGCCCCTCACCCCGATCCGCAAAAAAGAGCCGCCGTGCGTCCCAGCATGGATCGCTCGGCGGCTTTACGTACTCGCGCTTTTTGGGTTTTGGCGGCCGCCTCGGGGGGCGCTTCTATGCTCAGCACCGGGTTGAATTTTCATCAGATTGCTTTGCTGGGTGAAAGTGGTTTTAGCCAAACCGAGGCAGCCATCATGTTTCTCCCGCAGGTCATCGGTACTTCGGTGGGCTCTCCGCTCATGGGGGTAACTCTCGACAAAATTGGCGCCCGTTTTGCTCCGCTAGTTTCTTTGCTGTTGTTGAGTGCCACTTTGCTGTTGGCCAGTCAGGTTTCGACTTTGCCTGCGGTCATTTGTTACGCCGTGCTCTTTGGCTTGATGTCGGGAACTGTCCGCACTTTGGGCGCAGCGTTGGTGCCGAAATGGTTTGGGCTTGACCACATTGGGTCCATTCAAGGAGCATTAATGTTTATAGGTGTGTTGGCGTCGGCCATTGGCCCTATTGCTTTTTCGGTGACTGCTTCGGCCACTGGTTCATTTCGTTCAACGGCTTTGTTGTGGGCCGCTTTGCCTTTGGTTGGTGCCGTTTTTGCCGCCACCAATCACCCATCAAGGCGTATTAAGGCTAGCTAGGGGAAGTATCGGCGCGCCAGTCGATGGTCGGACGGTCGCTCCATAAACGTTCTAGGTCGTAAAAGGCTCGTGCTTGTTCGTCGAACACGTGAACCAGAAAACCGCCGAAGTCCATTAATATCCAGGTTTGTTCATCGTCGGTGCCGCGGCCTTCAACGGCCCGAGGTTGAGGGCCGTCGAGGATAGTGAGTTGTTCTTCTATCTCGTCGACAATGGCTCGTACCTGGCGTCGGTTTCCGCCGCTGGTTACCACGAAGAGGTCGGTTACCCCCATGACGTCACCTACATCTATAAGCACGGTGTCTCGGCCTAATTTGTCGTCGGCCGCTCGGGCCGCTTGCACCGCCCAGCGTTGGATACCGGCAGAAGTGTTGTAGTTTTCTTTGGAGTTTGAAGAAGTTTTCATCGGGGACAACGCTAACCGGTTAAACCGACAAAGTCGGCGCCAACTAGTACGGTTATTTCTGCGGCGGGGCTGGCAAAGGCGTCATATTCCGCTGGTATTCCGAGCGATTGGGCCATGGTTGCTGCTTCGACGGCCACCAAGGGGTCGCGGTAGGTGATTATTGATTCGGCCACATCGAAGCTGGGGTGGTTGCCGACCACGATTATTTCTCCGCCGGCGGCCACTACCCGTTGGCGCGCTACGGGGTCGGTGGTGAAGTCGCCGGTTCCGTTGATCAGTCGTACGCTTACCCGGTCACCGGGGTGAGCGGAAATAGGAAATAGGAACATTTCTACAACGACCTGCGCTAAGAGATCTGCTTCTACATAAAGGCCGTCGTCGGCTTCGCTGACCAGCAACGGAACCACTACATGGTTTCCTGCGGAAATCACCGCCAAGAGTTCCACTACGTCGAGGTCAAGGGCTGGCAGTTTGTCGAGCGGGTTTTCACTTTCAGAGAGTTCCGCCAGCCACGAAGACCAAAAGGCTTGGCTCAAGGCCAGGTCGTCGTGGCCTGCTAAACCTTCGGAGAAATCCAAAAATTCAACGGTGTGGTTGGGCAGAATTAATGTTTCGCCTGCCTCAAAATGCGTTATTTTCACCCCTTCGCTGTTTTCGCTGGTCAATGCAGCGGGCAGCGGCACAGTTACCCCGCCTACTGGCCCGGTTAAACCTGCCCAACGGCTTTCGGTCAGCAACACTTCTTGGGTAAACCCGACGTTTAAGAGACTAACCATGGCTTCGGTGAGAAGTTCTTGCCCGCCTTCTTTGTAGAGGGCGGCCAAGTCGCAGGGTTCTTTGGCACAACCACCGGCTACCCGTAGATGGGGCGGCACGACCAGAATCGAACCTCCCCCGTTTTCACGGTCAGCGACCGTAGCTACGGCAAGGTCCGCTAGGTCTTCGTTTTTGTTTTCGGTGATGATCAGCATGGACCAGGTTTGTTCGACGAATGCTTCGAACCCCGGTGAGGTGGGGTCGGTCTGTGCGGTGCGAATTTCTCCGTCTTGGCTGTCTAAGAGTTCATGGGCACTTTCGATGAGCAGCATGGCCGACCAACCCATGGCCGCTACGAGAGCAACAGGAAACAACCAGCGCCACCCGTGCGAAGCCCGCGGTGCTGGGCTTTTGCGGCGAAAACGTTGAGGCATTTCGTTAGCGGTGGGTTCGGTCATGAACAGGACTCGCCAGAGTAGAGCCCATATTTTTTGATGTAGTCAGCGACGGCGAGCGGAACCATGGCCGTTAGGTCGTGTCCTACTTGGCCGCGCAAACGCACTTCGGTGCCCGCTATGTCTGGGGTGACAGCTACCAGTCGTTGAAAATCCCAGCCTTCGGGCGGCATGGCTTGGTGGTATCCGGGGCGATCCATAACCACAATTGTGGCACGTTGGCGTACCCTTTCTGCTTCTACCCAAGTATTGAGTACTGGAGCCACATCGCCGCCTATAAGTAAGAAAAGTTCTGCTTCGGGAAACCGGTTCCCCATTTCTGTCAAGGTAGCAGCCGTATAGGTCGGCCCGCCGCGGTTAATCTCTGATGGGTCGGCGGAGATCCCGTTAAGGTCGGCCACTGCTTTTTCAACCATGGCGAGCCGATGGTTTGCTGCGGTGACTTCTTGTCCTGCTTCGGTTTTTTGCCATGGGTCGTTGGCTACCACCAGCAAGACTTGGTCAAGGGCTAGTTGTTCTTGAGCCGCCAATGCAGCGGCCAGATGACCCAAATGTGGGGGGTCGAAGGTGCCGCCTAAAAGGCCGATCCGACGGTTGTTTGGTTGACTCACAAAACGAATCCTAGCCGAAAATCCTTGATTCGGGGAGCACCGGACTAAAGAAATGCCCCTCTGACCTGCGCTTTTAGCTCGTGTGTCACAAGACACAAAATTAACTCTTCCCTTGAGGCCAAATCTGTGCTTAAGTTGTCTATCGGCAAGGAAGCCACAAAAACAACCCCGCAGGGGTAATCGGGCATCCGCCACCTTTCCCTAGTATCAAATAATACCTTCGGCGCGTCGCCGAGGCTAAAACAGAGTGTGAGAAACAAATGAGTGATTCAGTAGGACAATACCTAAACGAAATCGGCATGGTGCCGTTGCTTGATGCACAAAAAGAGCGTGAGCTTTCTAAGATCATTGAAGCTGGTGCTGCTGCTCGAGCGGCCAAAGAAGAAGGCGAAACTGGTCGAGAGCTTGATCGGGCTATCCGTAAGGCTGCCCAAGCCAAAGATCGTTTTATTCGCTCCAACCTCCGGTTGGTAGTGAGCGTGGCTCGTCGCTACCCCTTGCCTCCCGGCATGGAACTCCTTGACCTTATTCAAGAAGGCAACTTGGGTCTTGAACATGCTGTCGACAAGTTTGATTGGCGTAAGGGGTTCAAGTTCTCCACTTACGCTACTTTTTGGATTCGTCAAGCTATTGGTCGTGCGCTGGATCAAAAGGCCAGTTTGGTTCGTTTGCCTGGTGACCGTTCCGCGAGTTTGCGTGCCGCTTTACGAGCAGTTTCCGGCAACGGAGACGAACTCGACGAAGAACATGCTCGTCTGCACCGTTTGACCACCCCTACTTCGTTGGATCGCACCATTGGTGACGATGACAGCAACGAGTTGGTTGATCTTCTTCCTGATTCCAAGCCAGGCCCCGAAGCTTTGGTTATGGCTCAGGCCGAAAACGACATGGCCACTGGCTTGCTTGATGTTTTGGATCACCGTGCTCGTTTTGCGGTGGAACAGCGCTTTGGTTTAACCGATGGCCGGAAGCGTTCTTACCGAGAAGTAGGCGAGAACCTTGGGGTTACCGCAGAAGCTGCTCGCCGTTTGGTGAAGCGTGCGGTAAACACCGTGCGTGACCGGGCTGGCGAAGTAATCGACGCTGCTTAGTTTTCTTAAGAAAACGACCAGACAGCAAAACTCATTAGGGCACAGCCCGCCAAGGCCGTAGACTGCTCTTTGTGACAACCCCATCTTCGACCTCTTCTTCAACTGATGCCGCTTGGGCTCCTGATTCTTGGCGGGGCCGGGTGGCTTTGCAGCAACCTGAATGGCCCGATCCGGCGCAACATGAGGCGGCTTTAGAAGAGTTGCGGTCTTTGCCCCCCCTAGTTTTTGCTGGCGAAGGGCGTGACCTCACCCAAAGTCTGGCGGCAGTTTGTCGCGGCGAAGCTTTCCTCTTGCAGGCCGGCGACTGTGCGGAATCTTTTGATACTTCTGCTGACTCTATTCGAGACCGTCTGCGGGTAATTTTGCAAATGGCGGTGGTGCTTACCTATTTCACTGGGGTGCCGGTGGTCAAAGTTGGGCGCATTGCTGGCCAATTTGCTAAGCCGCGTTCCAGTGATACTGAAACAATTGATGGCGTTGAGTTGCCTTCATTTCGCGGACACATTGTGAACGACATTGGCTTTTCGCCGGTTGATCGTTCTCCGAACCCCCAACGTTTGGTTACTGCATATAACCGTGCCGCCTCAACGCTTAATCTGCTTCGGGCGTTCACTAAAGGTGGGTTTGCCAACCTTTCCGAGGTGCACCGCTGGAACCGTGAGTTTGTAGCCGACAGTCCTGCCGGCCAACGTTACGAAACGCTGGCTGACGAAATTGAACGGGCCGTGCAGTTCATGGCGGCCTGCGGCATTTCTTCCGATACTTTGTCTGAATTGCGTCAGGTGGATTTTTATACCAGTCACGAAGCTTTGTTGCTGGACTATGAAGAAGCCTTAACCCGTCAAGATTCTTTAACCGGCGACTGGTACGACTGCTCGGCTCACATGTTGTGGATTGGTGAGCGAACCCGCCAACTTGATGGTGCGCACGTTGAATTTTTACGTGGTGTTCGTAACCCCCTTGGCTGCAAAATAGGCCCGACGGCCACCCCCGAAGAAGTTCTTGACCTTTGCCAGGCTTTGAACCCTGAAAAAGAACCCGGCCGCCTGTCGTTAATCGTGCGCATGGGGGCCAACCAAATTATCGACAAGTTGCCTCCGTTGGTCAAAGCGGTAAAAGACGCTGGCCATCCGGTGGTTTGGGTTTGTGACCCCATGCATGGCAATACTTTCACTGCAGAAGGCGGGCACAAGACGCGCCACTTTGAAGATGTTCTTGCTGAGGTATCGGGCTTTTTTGCGGTGCATCGTTCGCTGGGCACCCATCCCGGTGGCGTGCATTTAGAACTCACCGGTGATGATGTAACCGAATGCCTCGGTGGTGGTTCGGTGGTTGAACAAGGCGACCTTGGCACTCGCTACGAATCCATGTGCGACCCTCGTTTGAACGGCGGACAAAGTGTAGATTTAGCTTTCCGCCTGGCCGAGTTGCTTCGTAACGGGCACCGCGAAGATTGAACCTAAATTAGTTTCTCTACAAAGCTTTCTAATTGCCGCAGGTTGCGTACTTCGTAGCAGCCGTCAGCGTGGGTAGCGTATTCGCCCACGATGGAGTCACCGGTGTCCCAGTAGGCCCGCGGTTCGGGGTTTAACCAAAATACTTTGCGGGCTTTGTGCCGCATTTCTTTTATGATCCAAGATTGCGATGCATGGTAGTTATTGCGGGCATCACCCAAAATCAACACCGTTGTTTTTGGCCCTACGTCTTTACCGAAACGTTCCCAAAACACATCAAAAGCATGCCCATAATCTGAATGCCCATCTACCCACACCACGTCAGCTTCGGTATTTACCCGATGCACCGCTTGACCGATGTCTTCGGTGCCTTCAAAGAATTTGGTTACTTCGTCTAGCCCGTCGATGAAAACGAACGACCGGACTTTGGAGAATTGGTTGCTTATGGCATACACCAGGTGCAAGGTGAAACGGGCGAAGGAAGCTACCGAGCCTGAAATGTCGGCGATGACCATCATTTCTGGTTTGGCCGGCCGGGGAAAACGAAACTTTGGTTCGGCGGGCACCCCTCCGTAACTTAGGGAGTGGCGAATGGTGTTGCGAAAGTCCAAGGCTCCTTTGCGTCCGTGGCGACGCTTACGCGCTAAGCGCACCGCCAATTTGCGGGTCAGGGGGTAAATAGCTTTGCGCAGGTCAGCCATTTCTTCGCGTGAAGCGTGCATGAAGTCCACGTCTTCGGGTAATGGTTTACGCAGGGTGCGTGCCATTGCTTCTACCCCGCGGTCGGCCACCAGGCGCCGGCGAATTTCTGCTTCTACTTCTGCTTTAAGTTTTTCAATGCGGCCGGCAAACTCGTCGCGCTCTAAGCGTTCTTCAAACTTGGTCAAGGGTTGCGGTGCTTGGTCTTGCGCAGACTCCATAAGCCGATCCAACATGGAATCAAGTTCAAGGTTTCTTAGCGTGCGGTACAGGTAGTACGTGCCTCCCACGGGCCTCCCGGGTTCCATTCCGGCGAACCTTTTTACGGCTTGGCGAGCCAGGGCGGTCATCATGGCACCGTCGCCGTTCATGAGGGCTTTAAAAAGCATTTCGGCCAGTTGTTCAGGGGTGAGAGATTGCCCTCCTCCCCCACCGCCTTGGGCTTGACCCTCTCCGGGGAGTGAACTTTGTTCACCATCTGGGTCGCCATCGCTGCCTTCGCCTTCACCGACCAACTCGTATTCTGGGCCACGCAGGGTGAAATAAACTTCAAAAACTATTTCGAAAGCTTTCCAGTGGGCATAATTTTTTACCAAGGTGGCACCGAGTGCGTATTTGAATGCTTCTCGGTCCTCTATGGGTATGTGGGTGACCGCTTCCATAGCGTCAAGGTTTTCGGTCAAACTAACCGGCAAGCCAGCCGCCCGGAGTTCCACGATGAAACCCCCCAGAAGGTCCAGCAGCGGGGTGTCAACCGGGGTGTCGGCTAAAGCCACGGCGGGTTTTAGCTTTCGGTTTCGTCGAGCCCGTCGGGGGCTTCAGAAAATTCTTTAACGGCTTTGTCAATATCGGTGCGGTATTTAAGCAAAATGTTGACTGTTTCGGTAGCCGTCTGGGCATCTACTTTGTCAATGCCGAGCAGCACTAGGGTGCGGGCCCAGTCAATGGTTTCCGAAACCGAGGGAGATTTTT
This sequence comes from Acidimicrobiia bacterium, assembly GCA_012959995.1. Taxonomy (NCBI): domain Bacteria; kingdom Bacillati; phylum Actinomycetota; class Acidimicrobiia; species Acidimicrobiia bacterium. Next base: position 34,529 of record DUCC01000011.1, on the reverse strand, counting down.
TTAAGTCCAGTTGACGTATGGAGCGCACGATGCGTGCTACTTGGTCGGCTAAATTTTCATCGATTCCCGGCACTTTGTTCAAAACGATTTCTCGTTCTCGTTCAAGGTCGGGGTAATCGATGTAGAGGAACAGGCAGCGGCGCTTTAAGGCTTCCGAGAGTTCGCGGGTGGCGTTAGAGGTTAAGAAAACCAATGGTATTTGTCGGGCCTGCACCGTGCCGAGTTCCGGTATAGAGACTTGGTATTCGGAGAGTATTTCTAACAGCAAGGCTTCTGTTTCGACCTCTACTCGATCTACTTCGTCAATAAGCAAAACTACGGGGTCTTCGGCCCGGATGGCTTCCAACAGCGGGCGAGTGAGCAAAAACTCTTCTGAGAACAAGTCGTCTTCGATCTCGTCCCAGTTACTGCCACCGCCTTCGGTTTGAATACGCAGCAATTGCTTTTTGTAGTTCCATTCGTAGAGCGCTTTTGACTCGTCGAGGCCTTCGTAGCATTGCAGACGAATTAACCGTGCCCCAATCATTTCGGCCACGCTTTTCGCTAACTGGGTTTTCCCCGTGCCGGCGGGGCCTTCAACCAAAATTGGTTTCCCGAGGCGGTCGGCTAAGTAGACGATTCCGGCTATGCCATCGTCGGCTAAATAGTTGGCTTCTGCGAGGGCACCACGCACCCCAGCGACATCTTCAAATCGGTTATCCATAGCACGCAGCGTATCTAAAAAGCCGGCCGGGCTTACTATTGGCCACCGTTAAGAACGGGTTTGTCCGGTTCCTTGAATTACGTACTTTTCGGTGGTTAGTTGGGGAAGCCCCATGGGCCCACGGGCGTGAAGCTTTTGGGTGCTGATACCGATTTCTGCGCCGAAGCCGAACTCTTCGCCGTCCACGAATCGTGTTGATGCGTTCACTACCACGGCCGCCGCATCTACTTCTTGAGTAAATCGGTCGGCGGCTGCTTGGTCGGCAGTGACGATGGCTTCGCTGTGGCCCGTCCCATAAGTGTTTATATGCGTAATAGCTGCCGATAGGTCGTCGACTATTTTTATAGAAATTTTGAGATCTAAAAATTCCTTGGCAAAGTCCTCTTCAGTGGCCGGGCCGACGCTGGGCAAAATCTTTCGCGCAGCGGCATCGCCGACCAGCGTTACCCCAACCAGCGCTTGCGCAACTTGAGGCAGAAACTGCTCGGCAACTTTTTGGTGCACCACCAGGCTTTCGGCGGCGTTACACACTGATGGTCGCTGCATTTTGGCATTCACAAGAATTTTCGCCGCCATAGTCAGGTCGGCGTCTTGGTCAACGTAGATATGGCAGTTGCCGTCGCCGTCAATAACGTAGGGAACGGTGGCATGGTCCAAAATAGATTGAATAAGCGAAGGCCCGCCCCGGGGTATGAGGCAGTCGATGGTTCCCCGTTGCTGCATAAAAGTAACTGCTGCTTGGCGGCTTGTTTCTTCGACCAATACCATGGCGTCGGGGGTGATTCCGGCGTGCTGCAGGGAGCGGCGAATAACTTTAGCCAATGCCATGTTGGAGGCAAAAGCTCCGGACGAACCGCGCAAAAATGCTGCGTTACCGGCTTTGAAACATAAACCAAAGGCATCGCTGGTCACGTTGGGGCGGTTCTCGTAGATAACTCCAACTACGCCGAGCGGAACCCTTATTTTGGTGAAAGATAAGCCATTGGGGCGTGTCCATTGGGCGGTAATTTCCCCCACCGGGTCAGCCAAGTCAGCTACTTGCTCAAGCCCTTGAGCCATGGCAGCAATTTTTTCAGGGGTTAAACGCAAACGGTCAATCACCGTTGCCGTGACTCCTTCGGCCTCTACCCGAGCGATGTCTTCTGCGTTGGCTAATAAAATTTCTTCGGTGGCTGTGAGTAATTCTTGAGCAACTAAGCGGAGTGCTTGGTTTTTTTTGTCGGTGGTGAGTGCCGCTACGTGGGGGGCGGCAGCTTTTACCTTTTGTGCCAAGTCAGCTACCGGGGTTGCAACGGTGGTCATTGGTTCAGACTATCGCTGCGCATCGGCAACTACCGGTGCCCGCCAAGTACTAACCTGCCACCTGTGCCTTCCTCTGCGACTCCTTCACCTCAATCAACTTCGGGTGTCCCTCGTGGGGCCTCCGCTGTGGCGGCGGGCATTTTTTTATCTCGTTTAGCGGGTTTAGTGCGCGAATCTTTACTGCGTTCTGTTTTGGCTTTGGGCCCGGCGGCCGATGCCTTTGCGGCGGCTTTACGGATCCCCAATATTTTGCAAAACCTTTTAGGCGAGGGCTCTCTCTCTGCCTCTTTTATCCCTGTCTATAGCCGCTTACTAAGTGAGGATAAAGAAGAAGAGGCAGCCCGGGTGGCCGGTGCGGTGGCTGGTTTATTGGCTGCACTCGCTGGGGTTTTTGCCGTGATAGCCATTTTTGCTGCTCGGCCTTTGACTGCTTTGTTGACCCCGGGGTTTTCTGGTCAACGTTTTGAGTTAACCGTTGACCTCATGCGCATTACCACTGCTGGGGCGGGGATCTTGGTGGTTTCGGCGTGGTGCCTTGGGGTGTTGAACAGCCATCGTCAGTTCTTTTTGTCTTATGTCGCTCCGGTACTTTGGAACGTTGCACAAATTGCCGTGTTGGTGGCCGCTTTATTCGGCGGATGGGACCCCGTTGATGCAGCCACTGGGGTTGCTTGGGGATTGGTGGTAGGCGGCCTCTTACAATTTGGGGTGCAGGCAATAGCGGTGCGCAAGTTGTTGCCGGGGTTGCGCCCCACCTTGCAGCATCGCTTACCTGGGGTGGCCGAAGTTCGTCGGCGTTTTTTGCCGGCGGTCGCTGGTCGCGGGGTGGTGCAATTATCTGCTTACCTTGATCTTGTTTTGGCGTCTTTTTTGGCTACCGGGGCGTTGGCTGCTTTGATGTCTGCTCAAGTGCTTTACCTGTTGCCGATAAGCCTGTTCGCCATGAGCGTGGCGGCCGCTGAGTTGCCAGAAATGTCGCGGACCGAAGATCAATCTGTTCTTATTTCTCGAGTAGATACATCGTTACGCCGCACCTCATTTTTTGTTGTATTTAGTGCGGTGGCGTACCTCAGTGTGGGCGAGCAGATTGTTAACGCTTTGTTTGGTTGGGGAGCATTTTCGGCCGATGACGCTCGCTTGGTTTGGTTGGTTTTGGGGGCTTATTCTTTGGGCTTACCCGCTATTGCCATTTCACGCCAGTTACAAAACACTTGTTATGCCTTGGGGAATACCGCGGGCCCGGCGCGCATTGCTGGCATTCGGGTAGGCGTTTCTGCGGTCATTGGTTTGGCTTTAATGTTCCCGCTCGACAACTACGCCATCATGGGAGGCGCTTTTGTAAGCAACCAGTCTGCTGGCCCGCATCTTGGGGCGGTGGGCCTGGCTTTGGGCTCTGCGGTGGCGTCTTTTGTTGAAGCGATTTTTTTGATTCGTTTGCTACGGAGGTCGTTGCCTGCTTTGCCGGCTGTTTCGCTCATCTTTATGCGGTTAGCGCCGGCCGCTGCTTTGGCTTTTCTGGTGGCCGCCGGGTTAAAGTTTTGGCTCCTTGATTTGCCTGCTTTGCTGGCTGCCCCGCTGATTGTGGGCTTCACTGGTTTGCTTTACACGGTGACGGCTCAACGCACTGGGGTAGCCGAAGCCCATTTAATTCTTGGCCCGGTGCGGCGCCGTATCTGGCGAAGCTAGTTAGGTAAAACTACTAAATCGTCGGCGTGTATTACTTCTGGTGAAACCCCGGCGTTCAAGTCGGTGCTTCGTGTCCCCTTGGTGTCCCGCAAGGTGGCCGCATTTTGGCGCACTAAACCTTTGGCGAAAACTATTTGATTTTCGTCGACTATTTCTACGGCTTGACCAATTTCGAAGTCGCCCTCGACCCCGGTTACTCCTGCCGGCAGCAAAGAGACTCGGCGTTCTTCTAAAACTTTGCGGGCCCCGGCATCTACGGTGATGCGGCCGGAAGACCCCACGGCAAAAGCGATCCACAGGCGCCGGGATCCGAGGCGGTTGGGGCGAGCGTGCACGGTGGTACCGATCCCGGTTTTTGCCGCTAAGGCGTCGACCAGCACTTGGGGGCGGTGGGCATGAGCGATGACCGTACGCACTCCAGACCAAGACGCTATTTTTGCCGCAGCCAGTTTTGAGGCCATACCGCCGCTTCCGTGCAGTGAGCCGCTGCCGCCGGCCAGTTGTTCAAGGTCGTGGTCTACTTCAACAATTTCTTCTATGAGCGAGGCTTGGGGGTTGAGTTTGGGGTCCGCGGAGAGCACTCCTTCAATGTCGGTGAGCAGTACCAATAAATCAGCGTCCACCAGGTGCGCTACTAGGGCCGCGATTCTGTCGTTGTCGCCCCAACGAATTTCATCATCGGCTACCGCATCGTTTTCGTTGACAATCGGTACGGCGCCCAGTTCTAACAGGCGGGTCAGGGTTGATCGTGCGTGCAGGTACTGGGCCCGTAGAAAGAAATCCAAGGGGGTTAAGAGAACTTGACCGGCCAACAAACCGTGGCGACTGAGTGCGCTTTGGTAGGTGCCGATTAGTTTCCCTTGGCCGACTGCTGAAACTGCTTGCAGTGTTTGGGCGTCTTTGGGGCGTGCCGCTCCGCCTAAACCAAGAGCGGGAAGCCCGGCGGCGATGGCGCCCGAGGTAACTACTACCACTTGATGGTCGGCGGCTTTGAGTGCTGCTACTTCGTCGCAGAGGGCGTTTACTCGGTGTTGATCAATCGTTCCGTCATCGGTGGTAATCGAGGACGTGCCAACTTTAACCACCACGGTTTTTTGTGCGGTGTTGACATTCTCAGCCTCGGTCATAGTGAAATTCTAAGCGCCCGATACGCACCTTTTCGCCGTCTTTTACGCCGGCACGAGCGAGCGCTCGATCAACCCCCATAGATTTTAGTTTGTCATGAATGTAGTGCAGGGCGTCTGCGTTGGTGAGGTCGTTGAGGTTCACGGTGCGGGCCACGTCTCGGTCAAACACTTCCCACATGCCATCTTCGGCCCGAGCCACCACCACATCTTCGGGGGCGGGGCGGTGCACGACTTTTGGTGGGCGCTGAGGAAGCGAACTGCGCGCTTGTTCAACCAAATCTGCCAAACGGTGCAGCAAGGTGTCGAGCCCTTCACCGGTAAAAGCCGAAAGCCGGTCACCAGAAAACTCAACTTCTCCGGCTACGTCTGACCGTGACCCCACCACGAGGCGGGGCCGAGTTAAAAGTTCTGGGCGATAGGCGCCAAGCTCTTGTTCAAGGATTCTGAGTTGTTCAGCCGGGGTGTGCAACGCTCCGGGGGCCAGGTCCAACATGATGAGGAGGACACGGGCTCGTTCGATGTGGCGTAAGAAGCGGTAGCCCAAACCTTTGCCGTCACTGGCTCCTTCGATAAGCCCAGGGATGTCGGCGATAACGAAATCGGCACGCCCGGGGGGACGAACCACGCCCAGGTTGGGTTCGAGGGTGGTGAAGGGGTAATCGGCGATACGGGGGCGGGCCGCTGAAACGCGGGCAATTAGCGTGCTTTTTCCTACGTTGGGAAAACCCACTAATGCCACATCGGCCAAGAGTTTTAGTTCTAGGGTTAGCCAGCGTTCTTCACCATCTTCCCCTTGTTCGGCAAACGTTGGGGCCCGACGGCGGTTGCTGAGAAACTTGGCGTTTCCTTTACCGCCTCGCCCGGCCCGTACCGCTTTCCAACGGTCTCCGCTGCTTACTAGGTCACAGAGCACTTCTCGGGTGTGCAGATCGTAAACCGTTGTACCTTCTGGCACTTTGATTATCAGGTCTTCAGAATTTTTACCGTGTCTTTTTTGCCCCGAACCGTGGGTGCCGCTTTTTGCTCGCCGATGCGGATGGTCGCGAAAAGCTAAAAGGGAAGCCACGTTGTGGTCGGCTTCGAGCCATATGGTTCCGCCGTCGCCGCCGTCGCCGCCATCGGGGCCGCCTAAAGGTACGTGTGCTTCTCGACGGAAAGAGACCGAGCCCGCTCCCCCGTCGCCCGCTTGGAGGTTGAGACCGCATTCATCGACAAACTGAGACATGCCGGTAATCCTACTCTTGGTCTGCTGCCGCTGGTCCCGTTATTTCAGGTTCTCTTGGTTTCAACGGTGAGCCTTGGCCAGTGCCAGTAACTGAAAAAGCCCTGACCGAAGCCAGGGCTTTTTCTCTCGTTCTTTTTTTTTTGCTGGCTAGTAAGCCTGCATGGCTAGTCAACCAGAATGTCGACCAGTTTGCGGCCGCCACGGCGACCAAATTTTACTACTCCGTCAGCGGTGGCAAACAAGGTGTCGTCCTTGCCGCGACCGACGTTGCTGCCGGGGTGAAACTTGGTGCCTCGTTGGCGCACGATGATTGATCCAGCGGTTACTTCACCACCGTCGTAAACCTTGACGCCCAAGCGTTGTGCGTTGGAGTCCCGGCCGTTGCGGGTTGAACCGCCACCTTTGGTCTTTGACATCTCTTAACCCCTTGTGATTGCGGTGATTTCGATTTCAGCCAAGTGCTGACGATGCCCCCAGCGGCGACGCTGGTTGCTTTTGTTCTTGTAGGTAAAGCCACGAATCTTAGGGCCGGAAGCATCGCCCACAATGCGGGCGGTGACTTTAGCGCTGGCCAAAGCATCTGGGGTGGCCAAAGTATCGTCGCCGTCCACCACCATGATTGGGGTGAGTTCAACGTCGGTACCTAAGTCCCCGAGGCGCTCTACCACAACTCGTTGGCCTTCTTCGACTCGATATTGCTTTCCGCCTGTGGCGATTACTGCATACATAGTGGCTCCAGACTATCCTTTTTATATCCCGTCGCCACCAAAGTGGTGGACGTAATTTTTTTGCTTTTTGCGGTCATCGGGCACCCTTTGTGCCGGAACCCAACAAGTTTTCGTCTAAAAGGTGGCCGCGGCCTTCGCAATCTTGGCAGGCCGTGGTGAAAGCTTCCAACAATCCTTCTCCGATGCGTTTGCGGGTCATCTCGACTAAACCCAGTTCAGAAATATCGAATACCTGGTTGCGGGTTTTATCTCGAGACAAGGCGTCACGCAGGGTGGTGGCTACTGCTTCTCGGTTGGAGCGAACTTCCATATCGACAAAGTCAATAACGATGATGCCACCGATGTCTCGTAAACGAAGTTGCTGCGCTACTTCTTCGGCTGCTTCGAGGTTGTTGCGGAAAACGGTTTCTTCCAGGCTTGATTTGCCCACGTTTTTTCCGGTGTTGACGTCGATCACCGTAAGTGCTTCGGTGTGTTCAATAATTAGTGAACCCCCAGAAGGCAACCAAACTTTACGATCTAAGGCTTTGCGCAGTTGTTCGTGTATGTGTTGGCGTTCGAATAATGGCAAGTTTTCGTTCTGGGGATCGTAGAACTGGATGCGATCAACCAAGGCCGGGTTCACCCCTTCGACGTAGGTACGTACTCGTTCGTACATTTCCTGATCATCAATAAGCACCGAGCGGAAGTCTTTGTTGAACTCTTCACGGATAAAACGGAAGGCCAATTCAGGTTCGCGGTACAACAGAGCCGGTGCGTTGGATTTTTTAGCCAAATTTTCGATGTCGTCCCATTGTTGCACCAGACGACTGACATCACGTTCGAGTTCTTCGTCGGTAATGTTTTCGGCTGCGGTGCGCACGATGATGCCGTGTTGTTCTGGTTTTACTCGATCCAAAATGCGGCGCAAACGTTTGCGTTCGGTTTCTGGCAGTCGTTTAGAAATGCCGTAGGTGCTGCTGTTGGGCACCAGAACTACAAAACGCCCGGGAAGCGAAACCTCTTGGGTGAGGCGCGCCCCTTTGTGGGCGATGGGGTTTTTAGAAACCTGACACACGATGACTTGTTTAGCGTTTAATACTTGTTCAATACGGGGGCGGCTTTTTCCACCCACATCTTTGGGATCAAACTGCAAGTCGCCTCGATAAAGCACAGCATTTTTTGGGGTGCCGATATCTACGAATGCTGCTTCCATGCCCGGAAGTACGTTTTGTACTTTGCCCAGATACACGTTGCCGTGTATTTCGGCTACGTCGTCGGAGGGGCGAGACAAGTAGTGCTCGATAAGCACCCGGCCTTCTAATACCGCTACTTGGGTGCTGGCCCCAGACACGCTGACACACATGGTGTAGCGACCGATGGGCTTACCTCGCCGTTCGCGACCGCGGCGGCGTTTAAGAGTTTCTGCATCAAGTTCTATCGGGCCGTCGTTGGTGACCGCTTCGACCGGGTTGTTGCCGTTTTGCGACGACCCTCCCCCGCTGCGGCCTTTATTGCGGCCCCCGCGACGGCGCCGACGTTTGCGGCTGCCCTCGTTTTTTGGTTGCCCATTTGCCTCAGTATTATTTTCTGGCGCAGGCCGGCTGTCACCGACTTGCGGCTGATCGGTTGGGGCGGGACGGCTATCGCCGACCTTTGGCTTATCTACGGAGTCAGATGACCCCTGGTTGGTGTGGCCCGTCTGAGCAGGCGCGTCCGTTGGTTCGGACATTGGTTGATTCCCTTCTCGTCACGTCCGCCAAGGTGGCGAACGGGGCAGGGCCGGCGTTTACCGACAGCGGTTCGACGCGTTCGTCGCCCTGCAACATCCATTGATTCATTCTGCACACGTACCGTGCCTTTAGCGGCGGATCGGAGACCGCCAGAAACTCTGTCGGTCGAAGTGCTCGAGGTTGGGTACCGAGTTCAGCTAAAAGCCTTACTCCGTGATCCGTAGCCTCGACGACTTGTATAAAGAGTATCTGCTGGCGGAGGTCTTCCACGACTACTTTGCCTTTACGTTCTCTTTCCACCACGATTTCTTCAGCCCCTAGTACCGAGTCGACCCAGTCTTGAGCGCCCGAAATATCAAGATCGTCAATGTCAAAGCGCCAAGTACAGGAGCGAACGGCTTGCTGTAGCGATTCGTCTTTACGGCTGGCGACCGCTATTGCTTGTACTTCAAGGCCAACAGGCAGTGTAGCATTTAGTTGTTCTTTAATTTTTTCTGTGCCTTCTGGGGTGAGTTCGTCGTCGGCTGCTAACTCGATTTCGAGGTATTCGGCAAATGACTCGTAACCGTTAGATAGGGCAAGGCCGAAAGAAAGTTTAGGCCGCGGCGAAAATCCTTCGCTGTAGCTCACTTCGATTTTGGCTTTTCGGAGGGTGCGTTCCCAAATGCGGGCCACGTCACGATGGCTGGTGAAACGTATTTTTCCTAATTTTGAAAAACGTACCCGTACCCGAGTCATGATTTCAGGCCGGAGAGTTGCACCGGTACTGCTCCCCCGTTGCTGGGTTGGCCGGTGCCTTGACTGCCTCCGGCCGGAGGCACGGCGGAGGCCACTACGTGTTCGATGCCGTATCCGGTGCAAGCGCCGCAGTCATAGCAGGGGGTCCAGCGGCAATCTTCGAGGCCTACTTCGTTGAGGGCGTCTCGCCATTCTTGCCACAAGAAGTCTTTGTGAAGTCCGGCCGAAAGGTGATCCCAGGGCATTATTTCGTCTTCGGTGCGGTGCCGGTAAACGTACCCTTCAAAAGATAACCCGTGTCGTTCTAAGGCTTCGGTCCATAAAGAAATATCGAAGTGTTCGCTCCACTCTTGAAACACTCCCCCGGCTCGCCATACGTCTTCGATGACTGGCCCTAAGCGTCGGTCGCCGCGACTCATGAGCCCTTCCACCACGGTGGCTCGCGAGTCATGCCATTTCATTTGAACGTTGCGTGACTTTTTGGCGTCATCGCGTAACAAATATATTTTGCGGCGAAGTTCCTCTTCGGTGTTTTGCCCGAACCATTGAAATGGAGTAAAGGGTTTCGGCACGAAACCGCCAATAGAAACCGTTACCGAGGGGCTCCGTTGATGAGTCTTGCCCATCTCCACACATTTTCTCGCCATGTCCATGATGGCCAACGTGTCTTCGTCGGTTTCAGTTGGTAGCCCGGTTAAGAAATATAATTTCATGCGCCGCCAGCCTTGCGAGTAGGCAGATTCCACCGCATGGTAAAGGTCGTCTTCGCTGATCAACTTGTTTATAACCTGACGCATGCGCCAAGAGCCCGCTTCGGGGGCGAAGGTCAAACCGGTACGGCGAGCCCGTTGCAATTCTGCAGCGATACCTACCGTAAAGGCGTCGACTCGGAGGCTGGGCAGCGATACCGAGACTTGCCCACAGTCTGCGTCGTTCACGGTGGCCGCTACCACTTCTTCGATGCCGCTGAAGTCTGCGGTGCTGAGCGAGGTCAACGCCACTTCGTCGTACCCAGTGCGTTGCAAACCGTTGGTGATCATGGTTCGTACTTGGTCGGCCGGACGTTCGCGTACCGGCCGGGTGATCATGCCAGCTTGGCAGAAGCGGCATCCTCGGGTGCAGCCGCGAAACACTTCAACGTTTAAACGATCGTGGACTACTTCGGTGAGCGGAACCAGTTGATTTTTGGGGTATGGCCAATCAGCGAGGTCGGCCACCGTGCGTTTTTCGACTACTTCGGGGGCCTCGGGCCAGCGAGATTCAACGCCCGAAATGGCTTGCCCGTCGTAAGAAACTGTGTAAGCCGCCGGCACGTACACCCCTTCTATGCCGGCCAGAGCGCGTAGCGCTCCTTCTCGCGAGGTGCGGCCGGAAGCTTTCCAGCCGGTCACCACTTCGGTAATTTCGGAAACTACTTCTTCGCCGTCTCCAAGCACTGCGGCATCTATGAAATCCGCAATGGGTTCTGGGTTGTAGGTGCAGTGCCCGCCCACTATCACTAGAGGGTCTTCGGGTCGCCGGTCTGCGGAGCGAATAGGCACCCCGGCCAGATCTAAGCATTCTAAAAGATTGGTGTACACCAACTCGGCCGAAAGGTTGAAAGCCAACACATCGAAATCGGCAGCTGGGCGGTGGGTATCTACCGAAAAGAGCGGCAGTCGATTGTTGCGGAGAACCCCGGCCATATCGGTCCAAGGGGCATAGGAACGTTCCGCCACTGCGTCGGGGCGTTCGTTCAGGATTTCGTAAAGTATTTGTAACCCTTGATTAGGTAGGCCAACTTCGTAGGTGTCGGGGTAGATCAGCAACCACGCTGCTTTGTCGGGACGGTGTTTGGGGGTTACGGCACCGTCTTCGCAACCGATGTAGCGGGCCGGCTTTTGCACCTGGTCCAAAAGAACCTCAAGTTGTGGCCATAGGGAGGGCATAAGGTACTCATACTACCGCAGGAGCGCCCGTGGGGGTGCCAGTTATTGGCCGTTCTGGTTTAGAAAGTGCTGGAATAACGGTAGTCGTGGCGACGCATGTGCACACTTTGTACGAGCCCGAGAGCCAAAAAGGTGCTGAGTACCGATGACCCGCCGTAACTCACCAGTGGTAAGGGAATCCCAGTAATGGGCATAATGCCGATAGCCATGCCCACGCTTTGAAAAATTTGAAACAGGATCATTGAGAACACCCCGGCCGAAAGTAATAATCCGAAGCGGTCGTCGGCGATTTGCCCAATACGCCAGATGCGCACCAGGAGCAAAGCCATAAGGCCCAACACGGCCACGCTGCCCACGAAGCCGGTTTCTTCGCCGATCACCGTAAAAATAAAGTCGGTTTGTTGTTCCGGTACCAGGTTGGAGTTGTTTTGCGTCCCTTGAAATAGGCCTTTTCCGGTGAGGCCTCCGTTGCCGATGGCGATTTGTGCTTGTTCTAAGTTGTAACGGGCGCCTGAGTTTGATTCGCCGTCTATGAAAACCAGTAGACGGTCCACTTGGTAACTCGCTAAACGATCTGATTGCAACACCACTACGGTTCCGGTCACGGCCAGAAGCGCCAAAATAAATAGGTGGCGACCTTTTACCCCCGCCACCATGGTCATCCCGGCCGTTATAGCTCCATAAACCAGCACCGTTCCTAGGTCGGGTTGTTTCAAAATAATGAGGGTTGGTAGAGCCACCATGGCAAGCCCGGCTACTAGTCGCTGGGTATTGACGGTTTCTACCGAGCCAAACCAAGCGGCCAACACCACGATGATTATCGGTTTGCCGAATTCGGAGGGCTGTAGTTGGTAGCCCGCAAATTGAAACCAAGCGCGGGCCCCTTTGACCTCTACGCCCGCTACCAAAACTGCCATTAAAAGAACCAGCATCCCACCGTAGAGAGCTACTGCCATGCGTTGGGCAAACCGGTGGCCTATCAGTGCCGTAACAAACATGGCAAGCAACCCGATGAGCACAAAAGTGAGGTGTCGTTCGAGGTAGCGGGTTTGGGCGGGTAGAAGTTCGGTAGCCGGTCCTCGAGTGGCGGAGTAAACCATGGCTACTCCTACGGCAGAGATAAGAGCGGCAAAGATCGGCAGCAAGTAGTCAACGTGTCGCAATAAGGTTGGTCGACTTTCTTGCGGCAATCGGGGGTTGGTCATGAGGATCCTCCGGCCAGGAAGCCGTAGTCCGCCAGCAGCACTCGGCATTCAATGAGCATGCCGCGTACTCGTACTTTCCCATCGGCCTCAATCACTGGACCCGTTTCGGTGTCAGCGGCAGAGCGTGACCCTTCAAGCTGTGAGAGACGATCGCCGGTCATCCATTCTTGCCAGCTCAAACACAGCGGAAGCGCCGCCGCTTGGGCATAGCTTTCGGCGGCCGATGGCGCTTCGGCTACGGCATCGGTGAGCAGTTGATTGAGGATCCGTGAAACTAAGGGGGCGGCCACACGGCTACCAAAGCCTGCTTCTTCCAAAATGGCCACGATGGAAAACGACGGGTTTTCGGCTGGCCCGAAGGCGGCAAAGAGTGAGGTGTCGGCTTTGCCTCGCACTTCGGCGGTCCCGGTTTTTGCCGCTACCGGAAACTCTTCTAAGGGAAAATAGGTTCCCCCGGTAGAGCGACCGTTAAAGGCGTCGTACGCAGTGCCGTCTTCGTCGCTGGTTACCCCGGTTAGCCCGGCGAGGGCTCGCACACGAAACTCCGGGTCTATCTCGACGCTGGCCATGGCTCGTGGGCCAAAGGTTCGTATGGAGTCGCCTTCTTGGGTAGCGACCTCTGCCGCAATGTTGGGCGACCAGAGGGTGCCGTTATTGGCAAAAGTGGCGTAAGCGTTGGCCAACTGCAGGGGGGTCACCAAAACGCCACCTTGACCGATGGCGGTGTTTACGTTGTCTCCGGGGTACCAGCGGGCACTAGGGAAAGCTACCGGATTGGCGTCGTGGCGATCTTGGCGTTTGTCTGGAGTGGGCAAAAACCCGTCTTGTTCAAAGGGCAAGGCGATTCCGGTTTCGAAGCCCATGCCGTATTCTTCTGCCGTGTCTTGTATAGCTGTTTCGTTGTGTTGAGCGTTGATGTAAATAGATTCGCCAATGATGTAAAAGTACACATCGCTCGACACGGTAAAGGCGCGCACTAAATCTACTTGTGGGTAGGGGACGGACCCGGCGTTGCGAAACATGCAGCCTCCGGCCGAGGCCGAATCGTTGGTGTCCCCGACGCAACTTTTCAGGCGGTAGTAGCCGGGGTCATCCCATGGTTCGTCTGCGGGCTTCACCATGCCCACGCCAAAGACTTCTTCGTGCCATGCGGCGTGGGCGGTGAAGAGTTTAAAGGTAGACCCGGGGGCGTATTCGCCTTGAATGGCCCGGTTAAACATGGGCAGGTCGTTAAGAGGGTCGTTGAGGGCCGCCCACTGGTCCCGGCTAAACCCCCCGATGGATTCGTTGGGGTCAAAGGTGGGGTAAGAGGCCATAGCCACCACATCGCCGTTGGTGGGGTCGAGGATTACCACCGCTCCCCCTGGTACTTCAAACTCTGGGGGGTCTTCTTCGGCGTCTTCTTCTTTGATTGGAGCCACTAAGCGTTGCGCAAAAATTGTTCGCTCCAACTCACTTTCTACCAAGTACTGCACATCTATATCTAGGGTGAGGCGCACATCGTCACCAGGAATGGGAGCGATGAAGAGTTCTTCTCGTTCTCGAACTATCTGCCCGAGACGGTCTACTTCTACGATGCGCCGGCCTGCTACCCCCCGTAAGTCGTTTTCGAACATCAGTTCAATACCGGCTTTACCTATTTCATCGCGAAGACTGTAGGCCTTGTTTTCTGGAGGTCTTCGGCTGGAATGCTCGCCGTCGTTTATGGGCCCTACCCACCCCAAAATATGACTGGCCAGATCACCATAAAGGTAGGCCCGGACCGTACTATCGACCACCTTTACTCCGGGGAATGTTTCGGGTCGTTCACCAAAATAAATCAAGAGTTCTTCGTCGACATCTATCGCTATGGGCACGTCGTCGTAACTGCCGAACGAGGGGTCACTTAGTGAGCGTTCGATATCGATGACCTTAAGCAAGAGTCCTGAGCTGTTTACCTCTTGCGCTATTTCTGTCAACATGGTTTGACGTTGTTCACTGGTCAGATCGGCGTCGGCCAGTGAGCGACGATTAATGGTCACCATGGTGGTAAGGCGGTTTCCAACCAAGGTGCGCCCTTCTACATCAACGATGCGACCGCGGAGGGCGGGCACTCGTATTTCTCGTAAAATATTTGTTTGGGCCACCGCCGCTGCTTCTTCTCCGGTCAAGACCTGCAAAAACCAAAGTCGAGCGGTGAGCGCCGCAAAGAGCGAAAAGGCCACGACGGCCAGCATGCGCATACGGTAGCGACTGTTGGTATCCATCAGATGTTCTGGGGGTTGCGGAGTTCAATTTCCCCGGCGACAACTCCGTCGACCGACCAGCGAATGGCTTCGTTAACTGGTTTGGCTATTAGGGCAGTCAGAAAGCCAGCCACTAGGGCCCGTTCGCCCAGCGTCTCAAGCGGTATCGCTATTTGGCCAAAGAGAAGCCCCGCTATGGATACTAGGACACTTCCTGAGGCCACTACCAGCGCCAGTCCTAACCCGTTTAGGGCCGAGCTTGCCCCGACCGTGCGGTCTTCGAGGCTGCTAACTCCAATAGCGAGCGGGGCGTAGATCAGGGCGTGTATACCAAAAGGGGCTCCGGTAAGGGCATCTTGAATAAGGCTGGCCGCCAAGCCCACCCAGGCACCTCGTTCGGGGCCCCCATGAAAAGCCACTAAGACGGTGACCAGCAACAAGAGTTCTACCGATACCCCCAGAAAGCGAAACTCAGCCAGCACGGTGGCTTGCAGCAACCCGGCGGTTAACAAAATTAGGGTGAAGCGCAGACGGGTAGTCATTAGTTATCTTCGCCAGTGTTGATGACCACATTAAGAAAACTTAGATTCTCTAAACTGGCCGCTAACTCGACTCGGATTGAACGCTCATATTCGGCGTAGTTATCAGGGACGGTAACTCGCCCAACAGGAATGTCAGCGGGAAAACGGCTTCTTCCGCCGGCCGTTACTACTACCTCGTTGAGGGCGATCACTGCGTCAAGGCGCACTCCGGCTTCTATGCGAAGTTCATGACCACCGGTGCCACTGGCCAGTCCTTCATCTTGTGATTCAACCAAGCGTACGCCGACGGAAAAATCCGGGTGCGTGGCCAAAATTACTACAGAACGTTCTCGGTCTACTTGGGTGAGGCGCCCCACCAAACCGGCTCCGGTTACCACTGCTTGGCCTTCTTGGAGGCCATCGTCACTGCCCTTGTCTATTTCTATGAGGTGGGTGCCGAAGTTGCCGGGTGGCGTGCCCAAGATACGAGCGATAACGGTGTCGAGGTCGGTGTAAGCAATGTCGATTTCACCCAGTAAGCGTTCGAGAAGTTCTCGGTCTCCTTCGTCGCTCAGCACAAGCCCTCTGACTCTTGCAAGTTCGTTGGCTAAGCGCTCATTTTCTGCTTCTAACGAGCCGTAATTAAAAATACCCGACCAAGCATTTTGTAGCGGGTCGGTGCCTCGGTCTACCAGTGTGCGCACTGGGCTAATGATGTCGCGCACCCCTTGCTGGAAAGCATCAAGAGGTTGAGCGCCGCGTATCTGCAGAGTGAGCAGGGTCAGTGCTGCGGCCAGGATTATGAGCAGCGTGTGGCGCGGCCGTTCGGCAGGCCGGGGGGCCGCCATGGGTTATTCCATTCCGTCGCCGAAGACGGTGTCGCCATAAGCATCGAGGTGATCCAAGGCCATTCCAGCGCCGATTGCTACGGAGAGCAGTGGGTCGGGGGCGAGCCATATCGGCATGCCAGTTTCGGAGCGGAGGCGTTCGGGCAGTCCCACCAGTAGCGAACCGCCGCCGGCCAGGGTTATACCGCGTTCCATAATGTCGGCAGAAAGTTCCGGCGGGGTCTGGTCGAGGGTGGCCTTTACCGTGTCGATGATGGCCGCTACGGGTTCTTCAATTGCTTCGCGAATCTCGTTGGTGCTGATGACCACGGTGCGGGGCAGGCCGGTTACGAGGTCGCGACCGCGAAATTCTGCTCGTTGTTCTTCAAGCAATGGCACCGCCGACCCGAGTCCTATTTTGAGTTCTTCTACGGTGCGTGCTCCGGCGTCCACTCCGTATTCTTTTTTTAGATACTGGCGAATGGCTTCGTCGAGTTCGTCGCCCCCGATGCGGGAAGTTTGTGTTGCCACTACCCCACCGAGCGAGATGACTGCGGCTTCGGTGGTACCTCCGCCGATGTCAACAATCATTGATCCGGTGGGTTTGGCCACGGGTAACCCAGCGCCGATGGCCGCGGCCATGGGTTCTTCAATGATGTAGGCCGGGGGTCGGGCGCCGGCATATTCGGCAGCTTCTTGTACGGCTCGACGTTCTACCCCGGTAACGCCGGAAGGTACACAGATAACCATGCGGGGTTTTGACCATTTGCTTTGATGTACCGTTTGGATGAAGTAACGAAGCATTTTTTCGCAGACTTCGAAGTCGGCGATTACCCCGCCTTTTAAAGGCCTGGTGGCTTGAATGTGGCTGGGGGTACGGCCAATCATGCGTTTGGCTTCGGCGCCCACGGCTAGTGGGGTGCCGTCCATAATGTTGATAGCTGCCACGGAGGGTTCGTCGAGTACTACCCCTTCGCCGCGTATGTAAATAACGGTGTTCGCTGTGCCAAGATCAACGGCAATATCGCGGCTCCCTAGCCGAGCCCCTCTACTTTTTGGTTGATGTCGTGAGGCCATGCGCCGCAGTCCGTTTCGTCAAATATTTTTGGAGCGACGGTACGGCTTTTTCCCGCACAGCTTTTGCTCTATCTGACTGGCAACTGTAACCGGCTTTTTAACGCTTTGCCACTCTCGGCGCACGGTTGACCACAATAAGGGAGGAGATGGTGATGCACCCACCAATTCTCTACAAGTTGGGGAAGAAAATGCCTATTTCTCGTTCAGCGGAAGCCTTTGAGTCTGACCCATGCACCAAGTTTTCGGTCATTAACAAACCAAAGTCTCCTCGGATGGTCCCAGGGGCTGCTTGACAAGGGTTGGTGGTACCCATCATGGAGCGCACCACGGCGTAAGTATCTTCCGGACCCTCGAGCACCAAAACCATGGCTGGTGACCGCGACATGAAGGTCACCAAGTCATCAAAGAAGGGTTTTCCTGCATGTTCTTCGTAGTGGCGACCCAACGTGTCGTGGTCCAAAGTACGCAATTCTGCCGCTACTACCGTCAAGCCTTTACGCTCAAAACGGCTAATAATTTCCCCGACCAAACCGCGTTCTACGGCGTCGGGTTTACAAATGACAAAGGTTTTTTCCATGCCGGTCAGGCTACGACCAATCGCCCGCTTCCCGACAACGATTCAACCAATTATTCCTCTTCGGCCAGCACCTGTCGAGCCGACGACAGCACATAAAAAGAGCCGGTCACCAATACCAAATCATCTTCGTCACTTAGCACTAAGGCCCGGCGAACGGCCTCATGGCTGTCGGCCACCACTTCAACGTCCATGCCTTGAGCCGAAACCAAACGAGCCAACGCCTCGGCGTCTATCGCTCTTTCTGACGGAGCAGTGCAACAAATCACCAACTCGGGTTGCAGAGCGGTCAGTTCGGCCACTATCTCAGCAGGTTCCCGCGGGCCTAAAACCCCGAGCACTACGGTGCGGCGCACTCCCCCAAACACTTCAGGAACCGAAGCCACCAAGGCCCGCATGGCCGGTGGGTTGTGGGCCCCGTCAAGGATCACCAGCGGAAGAGCCGCTGCAACTTCAAGTCGCCCCGGCAAAGCCACGGCAGCCAAGCCTTCCCTCACTACTTCGCCATCCATGGCGGACCCTAAAAAAGATTCAGCAGCAGCCAAGGCCAGAGCAGCATTTTCTGCTTGATGATCGCCAAAAAGCCCTAAGAAAACTTCGTCGTGGGTCCTTTCTTTGGTCCAGAGGTCCACTGCTTGGCCCCCTACCGCTGGACTGGTTGCGGTGACCCCAAAAGATTCGCCTTGCATAAGTAATGGTTCGGGATTTTCGGCCACGAACAAATCAAGCACATCTACCGAGGTTTCACCCAACACCAGCGGTCGTAGTGCTTCAATAATCCCTGCTTTTTCTTCTGCGATGGCTCGCCGCCACCCCTCTTGGCCATCGGTGTGGTCTCGTCCGATGTTGGTAATCACCGCTACCTCGCCGTTAAGAACATTCGTGGCGTCGAAACGACCCAGCAAGCCAACTTCCACAATGGCCACATCTACCGCTTCGTTGGCGAACCACAAAAAAGCTGCGGCGGTAAGCAGTTCAAAATACGAAGGTGGCATGGGAGCACTTTGGGCAAAAAGTTCCACCTGACCTACCAGTTCACCGAAGTCTTCTTCGGAGATCATTTCACCATCGATGCGTAGGCGTTCTCGAATAGTGTCCACGTGGGGACTGACGTACACCCCGACCCGCAGACCTGCTGCTTGCAAAAGCGACGCCGTGAGAGCCGAAACTGATCCTTTGCCATTGGTGCCGGTTACCTGGATACTCCGAAAGTCTTGCTGCGGATCGCCCATGCATTGCATCAAGCCTTCCATGGCTTCAAGACTTAACCCGTGGATGCGGCCGGCAGTGGCCTCAAGATTTATGTGGCGATCCAAAAACCGCAGTGCGGCGGTGTAGTCCACGAAACAGGTTAGGAAGCGGCGCGTTTGGGCGAAGACCCACGGCTAATCAACGTAGGGGCGGTGCGTTCGGCCACACAATCTGCATCGACCACTACTTCTTCAATGTCGCTACCGCCGGGTAATTCGTACATGGTGCCCAGCAGAACTTCTTCCAAGATGGACCGCAATCCGCGGGCACCGGTGCCTCGTTCTAGTGCTTGTTCGGCAATGGCCGTTAGGGCTTCCTCGGTGAAGGTCAGTGTCACGTCTTCAAAGGCGAAGATGCGCTGGTATTGCTTAACCAAAGCGTTACGTGGCTCAGTCAATATTTTTATCAAGGCATCGGTTTCGAGTTGGTTGACCGTGCCTACCACCGGGAGGCGGCCGATGAACTCGGGAATCAACCCAAACTTGGTGAGGTCTTCGGGGCGCACTGAAGCGAATAATCCTCCAAGGTCTTTTTCGCCAGGTGACCGCACATCGGCGCCGAAACCCACACCGCTGCCCCCTAACCGTGCTTCCACCACATCCTCTAACCCGGAAAAAGCACCACCGCAGATAAACAAGATGTTGGTGGTGTCAATTTGCATGAACTCTTGGTGGGGGTGTTTGCGCCCACCCTGGGGAGGCACCGAGGCCACGGCACCTTCAAGAATTTTGAGCAACGCTTGTTGCACGCCTTCGCCGGAGACGTCTCGGGTGATTGACGGGTTTTCGCTTTTGCGAGCGATTTTGTCTATCTCGTCTATATAGATAATGCCGGTTTCGGCTCGCTTAATGTCTTGGTCGGCTGATTGAATGAGCTTAAGCAAAATGTTTTCAACGTCTTCGCCCACATAGCCTGCTTCGGTTAATGCGGTGGCGTCGGCAATAGCGAAGGGCACGTCAAGCATGCGGGCCAGCGTTTGGGCCATGAGGGTTTTCCCGCAGCCGGTGGGGCCGATAAGCAAAATGTTTGATTTGGCCAGTTCTACGTCTTCGCCGTTTTTGTCCCCTACTTGGATTCGTTTGTAGTGGTTGTACACAGCGACCGAGAGTATCTTTTTGGCTTGTTCTTGGCCCACAATGTAGTCGTCTAAAAAGGCGTTGATTTCTCGGGGGCGAGGCAGTTTGTCCAGCGTTACTTCGCTGGGTTCAGAGAGTTCTTCTTCGATGATCTCGTTGCAGAGGTCAATGCATTCATCGCAAATATAAACGCCGGGTCCGGCAATCAGTTTTTTCACCAACTTTTGCGTTTTGCCGCAAAAAGAGCATTTGAGGAGTTCTCCTCCTTCACCAAATTTGGCCACCGGTCCCCCTTTCGCTTACTTGTTGATTTTCGCTTGCTGTTTCGGTTGATTAGTCAACCGCTGAGATGGCCCCCGTGTTGTCCACGATGGACCGCTCGTTGATCACCTCATCAATGATGCCATACTCTTTGGCTTCAGCAGCGGTCAATACAAAATCACGGTCGGTGTCTTGGTGGATGCGGGCAATATCTTGACCGGTGTGGCGAGCTAAAATTTCTTCAAGTTGTTCTTTTAAACGTTGGATTTCTTTTGCGGCCAATTCGATATCGGTCGCTTGTCCTTGTGCCCCGGCGTAAGGCTGGTGAATGAGCACCCGGGCGTGAGGCAAAGCAAGCCGTTTGCCGGGCGTTCCGGCAGCCAGCAACACCGCTGCTGCGGAGGCTGCTTGGCCAAAGCAAATGGTGGTGATGTCGGGGCGGATGTATTGCATGGTGTCGTAGATGGCGAACAAGCCGTTGATGTCGCCTCCCGGTGAGTTGATGTACAGGCTGATGTCTCGGTCAGGGTTTTCTGATTCCAAGTGCAGCAACTGTGCGCACACCAAGTTGGCGATGGTGTCATCTATGGGCGTACCAATGAAAATGATGTTTTCTTTCAGCAGACGCGAATACAGGTCATAGGCCCGTTCACCACGATTGGTTTGTTCCACCACGGTGGGCACCAAATAGTTTTGGATCTTCAGGTCGGCCAAGCTCATTGGTTATCTTCTTCCTGTGGTTCGTCGCTGTCCGACGTTTCTTCGTCGGTAGCGGTGCTACTTTCGGCGGGTTCTTCAGTATCTGACACTTCGCTAGCTGATTCTTCAACTTCGGGCGGCTCAAGGTCGGCTCGGTCTATGACTGTTCCGTCTTCGTCGACTATTTCTGCTCGTTCGTAGAGCCATTCAATGGCTGCTTGTTTGCCCAGATCGGCTTCCAAGTCGATCATGCGACCCGAAGAAGTCAAGATCTCTCGAGCGTCTTCGGCGTCGCTACCCATTTGGGTGGCCAGCAGGGCAAAGTATTCGTCAAATTTTTCTTCGTCGGGTTCGAGCCCTTCGGCGGCCACCACACAACGCAAGGCAAGGTCTACTTTTACGGAAAGGTCGGCCCCTTCAGAAAAGCTTTCACGCAGGGTGGCTACGTCTTGCCCGATGGCTTCGAGGTAGCGCTCCATATCCATGCCTTGGGATTGCAAACGCATGGCCATGTCTTGCAAACGATTAGTTACTTCGGTTTCGATTAAAGAGGCGGGCGGGTCAAGGGTGACCAATTCTCCCAAAGCTTGCGCCATGAGGTCCCGAGCTTGCGAAGCAGCTTGTGAGCGTTTCATGTCGGTGATGCGTTTTTTGGTGTCTTCTCGGAGTTCATCGGCCGTAGCAAACTCCGAAGCCTGGGCGGCAAACTCGTCGTCTACCTCTGGCAGCACTCGTTCTTGTACCTTTTTTATTTCGATGCTGAAGTTCAACTTGCCGTCTTCGTCAGCATCGGGGTGGTCGGCATCAAAATCTACGGTGTCGCCGCTAGAGGCGCCCTGCAAGTTTTCGTCAATTTCTGGCACTACTGCTCCGGCCCCTACTTCGTAGAGGTAGTCGCTGGTGGTGAGGCCTTCGACTGCTTCGCCGTCGAGCGTGCCGTCAATGTCAATGGTGACTTGGTCGCCGTCTTCGACCGGACGGTCCACGTCTTCAAGGCTGGAAAATTGTTGCCGCAAAGCATCAATCTGTTGGTCAACGTCTTCGTCACTGGCTACCGGGCTGGGGATTTCTACCCGCAGGCTTTGATAATCAGTGACCGTCACTTTGGGACGTACCGGCACAATGGCGGTAAAGGTCAGAGCGCCGCCGCTTTCACCGCCGGTAACTTCAAACTGAGGCGAGTCAATGGCGTCAATTTGGTGTTCGATAAGCGCTTTTACATAATGCTCGGGTACCGCATCTTGGATAGCTTCCTGGCGGCCGGCGTCGGCCCCTAAGCGTGCTTCCAAGATTTTGCGGGGCGCTTTGCCGGGGCGAAAGCCGGGAAGCCTCACCTCTTTGGCGATGCGCCGAAAGGCCACGTCTACCGCTTGGTCGAATTCTTTTTCGTCGACGGCCACGCTGAGCTTTACTCGGTCGCCATCCAATATTTCACGGGTGCTGTTCACAATGAACGGAGCCTACCGGGGCCTTCGGCCGGTAACCGCATGGTTTTGGCGAGGATTTCTCTTTTTTGGCGCAGCCTTGTGGATCTTTAGGCCAGAGCGTCCACTACCACGGCGATGTCGTCTTTGGTGGTTAGCGGGTTGATGATGCATAACCGCAAAACGGTTTCCTCATCCACCTTGGTGGGTACCACCAAAGCGATCTCTCGGGCCAGCAGGTCGTCGGACCATTCCTGGTATTGCTTGGCGTTCCAACCGGTTCGGCGAAAGACCAGCACCGATAGTGAGGGTGGGTAGACCATCTCTAGATACGGGGCCGCTTGGATCAACTGGTGGGCTTGTTGGCTTACCGTCAAAGTAGTTTCGATGGCTTGTTGGTAGGCGTCGGTACCGTGGACGGCCAACGAAAACCAGAAGGGCAGGCCGCGGGGACGGCGGGTCAGGTGAATAGCTAGGTCGCTGGGGTTCCATTCGTCCCGGAGGGCAATGCCATCGAGGTAGTTGGCTTTTTGTGTGTGGGCTCGGCGCGCCAACTCGGGGTTGCGATAAAGCAGGGCGGCGCAGTCAAAGGGGGCATAGAGCCATTTGTGGGGGTCGATGGTCAACGAGTCGCAAAGTTCTATTCCTGCAAATTGGGGCCGTACCGATGGCGCTGCGAGGGCTCCCCCGCCGTAAGCGGCGTCAATGTGAAACCACAGGTCAAGGTCTTGGGCGGCGGCGCCTATTTCTTCTAGGGCATCGATGATCCCCATGTTGGTGGTTCCAGCGGTAGCCACCACGGCAAAAATTTCAGTGCCGTCAGGGCGGTTTTGGCAAGCCTTCCGCACGGCGTCGCCACGCAAGCGTTGTTGTTCGTCTACTGGTACGAGGATGATTTCTACGTCCATAGCCATGGCTGCTGAAGCCACCGATGAGTGGGCGCTGTCGGCCACCAGCATGGCCCAACGGTCGGGGCGTCCTTGGCCGGCGTCTTGGCGTTTTTGGTTGGCGGTGTAGCGGGCTGCTACTAAGGCCGAAAGGTTGGCCGTGGTGCCGCCCGAAACAAAACAGCCGCCTGCTTCGTCGGGCAGGTCGGCCAGGTCGGCCAGCCAACGCAGGGCTTGGTTTTCTGCGTAAATCAAACCGGCACCGTCTAACCACGATGACCCGCACGTTGATGATGAGCCCACCACGAGGTCGAACACGGCGGCGGTTTTGCTGGGCGCACCGGGCACGTAAGACAGGTAACGGGGGTGGTCGGCCGACAGGCTGGCTGGGGCGAGGTGTTCGGCGTAGGCCGCTAAGGCGGCGTTGCCTCCCATACCTTGCGGGGAGATGGTTTGGCCCACTCGGTCAAAAAGTTCGTCGGCGGTCATCGGGCCGTCCAACGGGGGCTGGTTCTTAATGCGGTCTAAGGAGTAGCGAAAAACCGACCAAATCAACTCATCGGTTTCATCGTCAAATTCGTGCAAGCTCATAGTGCAGAACTGTAGTGGGCAAAGCAATGCCTCAAGCAGCGTTTTCTTGCGCTAGCATCAGCGCCGTCGTGGGTGTAGTTCAACGGCTAGAACCTCAGCCTTCCAAGCTGATGATGCGAGTTCGATTCTCGTCACCCGCTCAAGTGTTTATTTTAGCTCTGCACTGATGGCATCAACCAATGGCCACATGATGGAGTCGGCCAAGTACGACGGTGCATCGGGTGCCGATCCAAACCGAACAATGATTAAATCTTGTGCCGGGTCGAGATAAAGCATTTGCCCGTGGGCCCCTCGAGCAGTCGGACAAATCCGACCTTGATGGTGGCGCATCCACCATTGCGAACGGTATGACCACCCCGGCAACTCGGGGTAGTCCCCTTGGGCAAAAGCTTCTTGGTCGCCGCCACACAAGATGTTTTTTACCGCAGCAGTCGGCACTACTTGTTGGCCCGCTACTTGCCCGCCGTTGAGCATCAACGCACCAAAACGCACAAAGTCTCGCAGGGTGGCGGCAGCGGTGGTTTCGGCTCCGCTGTCGTCGACCATATACACCCAGTCGTGTTCGGCCCCAAGGTGTTGCCAGACGAGAACAGAAGCCAAGGTGGCGAGGTCTCGGCCGGCCGCTCGCCTCACTACCCAGCCCAAAACAAAAATGTTGGGCTCTCGGTAAGCAAAAGCTTCTCCATGGTTGCCTTCTTTTTTAACCGTAGGCAAATAGTCGGCAATGATTGCCGGGTCGCCGGGTTGACGGGGGGCCATACCGGTAGAGCGCATAAACCGCCACACGTCAGAATCTGGGTCGAGGTAGTCCTCGTGAAAATGCATGCCGATGGTCATATCCATAATTTGCCGGATGCTGGCATCCCCCCAAGCAGAATCGGCCAATTCGGGAACCAAAGTAGGCACAAGGTCTTGGTCGTTGAGGGTGCCGTCAGCGATCAAGCATTCGGCTACCAAGCCCACCATAGACTTGTTGCAGGACATCAAAAGGTGGCGTTGGTGGGGGCCACTTTCGTTGAAATATTGTTCGAAAACTAAGTTTCCTCGGTGATAGATGGCCAAAGCGTCGGTGTGGATAGCGGCCAGCGCTTCAGACCATGAGTGCTCTTGTCCTGCCCCATCAATAATGCGTAGGTGCGAAAAATCATGGAGATGAGCCCCCAACGGGCGACAGGCTCCACTGCCCCGCCATACCTCTTTGGTGGGCACCAACTGCTCCATGTGGTTAAAACTCCACTGGGTGCGCGGCCAAGCGTAATAACTGCCGTCAGCGAAGCGCACGGTTTTTTCCGGTGGCGGCGGAAAGCCCTGCATCCAGCCACCAGCCTGCTGGGGCGACTCCGGGTTCTGGTTCTGCATGGCTCGACCGTAGTCTAGGCACACGTGACCTTCTTACTCACCCATTAGGAGCCCCCCATGTCTCAAGAAATTTCCCAACGGTTGCCTGAACTTTTTGCGCTCTGCGGCCAAGAGCTTGGGGTCAGCGACTGGAAATTTATTGACCAAGCAGCCATTGACCAGTTTTCTGCCTTAACGGGGGATGCCGGGCCTATTCATAACGACCCAGAGTTGGCCAAAGAGGTTGCCCCTTTTGGCGGAACCATTGTCCAGGGCTTCATGATGTTGTCGTGCCTCACCGGTTTTGCAAAAAATCTGCGCCTTCCCCAAGACGAGGTGGCATTTCGTTTGAACTACGGCTTTGACCGGGTACGCATTATTGCTCCAGTGCCGGTAGATAGCCGGATAAGGGGCCGTTTTTTCTTGGCCGACATCAAACCCCGGGGCGACCAAGCGGCCTTGATGACCATGAAAGCCACGGTGGAAGTTGAAGGCTCGGATGCTCCGGCTTTGGTCGCCGACTGGTTGGGTTATTTACAACTCGCCCCGGAGGATCCGTAAATGTCGGACACCCTGTTGCCGATCCTGGATTTGATTACCGATCATTTAGACCGTCAGGCGAAGCTTCTTCCCGACCAAGATTTCATGGTTTTTGAAGATAGCGCTTTGTCTTTTGCCCAAACCAAAGAGTTGGTCGACCAGGCCGCTCGAGCCTTGTTGGCGACCGGCGTGCAGAAACAAGACCGGGTGGCCATGATGAGCAATCCGCGGCCTGAGTTTTTTATTCACTTTTTAGCGGTGACCAGTATTGGCGCCATTTGGGTGGGCCTCAACCCCAAGTACACCGCCGACGAGTTGGACCATGTGGTCAACGATGCCGGCCCCTGTTTGCTTTTTGGGTTTAATGATGTTGAGGGCGACAACAACCAAGAGAAACTCCTTGCTTTGGCTCAAGAACACCAAAGCATCCAAAAACTTATCCTTTTTGACCAACCCACGGACCGCCAGGGAACATCTTGGGAAGATTTTTTACTTCAAGCTCAAAATATTTCTGGCCGCCAGTTGCTGGCCCGTCGCCAAGAGACCAACCCACTGGACCCGGCTTACCTTGTCTACACCTCGGGCAGTACCGGCCGACCTAAGGGGGCGTTGCTTACCCACCGGGGTACCAACTTTTGTCATGTCATCGCTATTGAGCGCAAGGGCCTCGCTAAGCGTCGCCTTATCTGCAACTTTCCCATCAACCATGTAGCAGCCATTGGCGATATCTGCGGCCGCACTTTGGTGGGCGGCGGCACAATATATTTTCAAGAACGTTTTTCGCCCGGCGCGGTGCTTTCACTTATGGCCGCCGAACACCTCAACACCATGGTCGGGGTGCCCACCATGTTGCAAATGTGTGTGAGCCACCCAGACTTTGCCCAAACCGATCTCACGGCGATTGACCTCTTGGCTTGGGGCGGGTCGGCCATGCCCGCCGAGTTGTTGCAGGCTTTGATGGACAAAACCAATTGCACTCGATGCACTATGGGTTATGGCATGACCGAAACCACCGGCGGGGTGACCTACAGCGGATTGCATGATTCTGTTGAGGTGCTGGCCACCACCATCGGCACCCCCGATGCACGACAACCGCTACGTATCTGGCACCCCGATGGGCGGTTGGCTCAGCTGGGTGAAGCGGGGGAAATCCAAGTCAAGGGCGATTTTACTTTGGCTGGGTATTGGCAACTGCCCGACGCCACTACAGCGGCTTTTACCGAGGACGGCTGGTTTCATACCGGCGATCTGGCGATGGAGCGCCCGGATGGAAATTTACAAATCGTGGGTCGCATGAGCGAAATGTTTAAAAGCGGCGGGTACAACGTGTACCCCCGTGAGGTTGAGTTGGCTCTAGAGGAGCACCCAGGGGTGGCCATAGTTGCGGTGATTAGCGTGCCCGACCCAAGATTCCAAGAGGTGGGGGTGGCTTACGTGGTGGGCGCAGAAACCGATGCACCGTCTGCTGAAGAACTCCGGGCTTTTGCCGCCCAGCATTTAGCCAACTACAAGGTTCCTAAACAAATCTTGTTTCTCGACGAGTTGCCTTTACTGGCCGTAGGCAAGGTCGACAAAAAAGCCCTCCGCTCCAACCACTAACCCTCACTTCACTTCTCCTCCTCAAAAGTCCGTTACATGGGGGCAGTCCCCATGTAACGGACTTTTGGGTGGGTTGGCGGGGTGTTGGTAGTGGGTTGGTAGGGTTTCTTGGTGCTTATTGCTCAAATTTCTGACTGCCATATTCAGGCAGACGCCAGCCCGTTAGATGCGTTGGCTAACCCTTCTGACACCTTGGCTGCGGTGGTTGCTGAACTCAACGCTTTGCCGGTAGCCCCCGATGTGGTCTTGGCTACCGGTGACCTCACCAACGATGGCACTGCTGCTCAATACGCCGAACTCAGCCGAGTGTTGGCGCCGTTGAACATTCCTTTGCTGCCTTTGCCGGGCAATCACGACGCCAATGATATTTTCTGCCAAATTTTCTCTGCGCAGTTGCCGGCCAGTCTGGCCAACGGGCATTGCAGTTACGTGGTAGAGGATTATCCGGTGCGCTTGGTGGGTTTAGATGCTTCGGTCGAGGGCCTCCATCACGGGGATTTTGATGATGAACGAGCCGCTTGGCTTGAAGACACCTTGGCGGCACAGTCCGACCGGCCCACTTTAGTTTTCACGCATTTTCCGCCTTTTGCTTCGGGCTTGGTGTTCATGGATATTTCTGGTTTGCGTCAGATCGAACGCTTTCGGGCCGTCATCGCTGCGCATCCCCAGGTTCGTTTGGTGGCCACTGGGCACTTGCATCGCACCATATGCACCACCATCGGTACGGCGGCGGTCACCGGGTGTCCGTCTACTTTTTTACAATTGGGTTTAGATCTACGCCCCGGGCGTGGCAGTTTTACTAATGAGCCACCGGGCTACCTGTTGCATCGTTGGGCCAGCAATTGTTTTGTGACCCACACGGCCACGGTTTGCGCTTCGGACTCTTTTGACCTTTCCGATTTTGCCACCCAAGTTATTGAGGGTGCCACGGAAAGCAACGATTACCTGCCGGGTCGTTGACGGTCCAAGAACCGATAAATATCTATGACGTCCACCCCGGGGAAGGGCGTAAAGTCTCGACTAGCGGGCGGCAAGGCGGTTAACACGAAACTTCGTTCGGCGGCCGAGGGCCAGGCTACGCCTTCCCAGCGTTTGATCATTTCGGGGTTGGCGGCTACGTCTTCGCTACGTGCGCTTAACCGGCGTACGGTTTCGCTGCCGCGAAACCAGTGGGCGTGGTCGGACCGACAACCCAAGGTGACGGCATACGGGGTGCGCTCGGTAGCGTTTTCTACATAGGTCACGCACCAAAACTCGCCGGCATCGGTGGTGGTGTACTGGTAATGCAGCACGTCCGATGAGGCCCACACTTGGCGTGCCCCCCAGTGGCGGCCCACCCGTTCGCCTTCCAGCGCCCCGTCGGCGTCGGAGGGAAACTCCATGCCGTCGTTTTCGTAGGCTTTGGTAATGGTGCCTTCGGGGTCGGTGCGCAAAAAATGTACGGGTACATCAAGTTGCGAGGTGGCCAAGTTGGTAAAGCGGTGGGCGGCCATTTCGTACGAAACGTAGTAACGCTCTTTGAGATCTTCGATAGACAGGTCGCCGTTTTCTTTGGACACATTAAGAAACGCCAAGGCGGTATCTTGGGGCACCAGCACTGCGGCGGCAAAGTAGTTTGATTCGATGCGTTGGCGAAGGTAGTCCTCGAAGTCGGTGGTGTCGGCGTGTTCGAGGGCAAAGTGGCCCAGGGTTTGCAGCACTACCGAGCGGGCCGACCGTACGCTGAGGTCGTCGCGTTGGGGAATGTAAATCACCCGTCGCCGGGTGTCGCTTACTGAGCGGGCGGTTACGGGCATTCCCTTTACTCGTTCGATGGTGAAGCCGTAGTGGGCGGCGAGGTCGGTGACGTTTTTTTCTGATGGGGGCCCTTGCCCGTTGTAGCCCACGGCTTCTAGGCAGGCGGCGGCTTCGGTTTCTATGTGCGGGTAATAGTTGTTAGTACTGCGCATTTCGGTGCGCAAAGACAAGTTGGCGCTTCGGGCTCGGTCCCCTGCTTCTTGGCGAGCTAGCCCGGTGCGACTTATGGGTTGGCTGGGGAGAGCGCGGTACAAACCGACCAATGTTTGGAGCACATCGGTGGTCATGGTGGCTCCGGGGCGGACTTCCGGTATGCCCAGTTCGGTGCGCCATACACTGTTTTGATAGTGGTGCAACTCGACTTCTAGCGCTGCTCGAGGGTTGGGTGGGGCGGTGCTAAGCAGGTCGGTGGTGCTGCAATTTAGTGCGGTAGCCAGGTTGGCCAGCACCCCCAGTTTGGGCTCAAGATGCCCGTTTTCGAGTTGACTAAGGTAAGAGGCTGGGCGATTAATGATCTCTCCCAAGGCGATTAGCGTGAGGCCTTGGGCTTTTCGGTGGTGACGTATTTGGTGGCCCATCATTTTCAAATCAAATTTTTCGTTACTCATGGCGTTCCTCTTCCGAATTTTCACGTTTTTTCTGGTTTTCAACAGGGTAGGCCAAGTTTTTGCTCGCCCCACTACCACAAAATCTTTAAAACATTAGATAATTGAGATCATCACGAAGAAGTAACCCAAAAGCAGGAAAACCAGACGTGCACAATCAACCCGGTGTCCAAATAGATGATCATCCTCTTGGTGAAGAAGTCTTTACCCCGGAGGCCACTGCTTTTGTTGCCGATTTAGTTCGCACCTTCCGGGGCCGCCGCGATGACCTTTTATCGGCTCGTGTAGAGCGCCAAGAACGCATTAACCTAGGTGAGTTTCCTGACTTCTTGCCGGAAACCGCTGCGGTGCGCTCTGGCGATTGGAAAGCCTCTCCCGAGCCAGAGCCTTTGATGGATCGCCGGGTCGAAATCACCGGGCCCACCGACCGCAAAATGATGATCAACGCTTTGAACTCTGGGGCGCGAGTTTTTATGGCCGATTGCGAAGACGCCACGAGCCCCACTTGGGACAATGTGGTGTCTGGCCAAATAAACATCCGTGACGCCTACCGCCGCAACATCACCTTGGATCAAGGCGAAAAGCATTACCAGTTGAACGATGAAATCGCCACCTTGTTTGTGCGTTTCCGCGGTTGGCACCTCGACGAACGCCACGTGATGGTTGATGGGCAAGCCGCTCCGGCCAGCCTGGTGGACTTCGCCTTAACTTTTTTTCACGGGGCACAAAAATCTCTTGATCAGGGTGCGGGGCCTTTTTACTACCTGCCCAAGTTAGAGAGTCACCTTGAGGCTCGCTTATGGAACGACGTGTTTAACCATGCGCAGGATGCACTGAACATTCCTCGAGGGTCCATTCGAGCCACCGTGTTGATTGAAACCATTTTGGCCGCTTTCGAAATGGACGAAATCATTTACGAACTGCGGGAACATTCGGCGGGGTTGAACGCCGGGCGATGGGACTACATTTTTTCGGTGGCCAAAAAGTTTGCTGCCCATAAGTCTTTTGTGTTGCCCGACCGCAACGATGTTTCGATGACTGCACCTTTTATGCGGGCCTACACCGAGTTACTCATTGCGACCTGCCACAAACGTGGGGTTCACGCCATGGGCGGGATGGCGGCCTTTATACCTAACCGCCACGACCCAGAAGTAACCGAACACGCCATTGCCAAAGTAACGCAGGGCAAAGCGCTTGAAGCGGCCGATGGTTGCGATGGCACTTGGGTGGCGCACCCTGATTTGGTGCCGGTTGCTCAGGCCGAGTTTGATGCGGTGCTTCAAGGAGCGGTTCATCAACTGGACCGCCAACGCCCGGAGGTTTCGATTACCGCCGCCGCTTTGCTTTCCGTTGATCAAACCGTGGGGTCCATTACCGAAGAGGGCCTGCGCATCAACATTTATGTTGGCTTGCGTTACCTCGCCGGTTGGCTTAATGGTCTTGGGGCGGCGGCCATCCACAACATGATGGAAGACGCCGCTACGGCCGAGATTTGCCGATCACAAATTTGGCAATGGATTCAACACGGATGCTCGCTTGATGACGGCCGTTTGGTTACCCCGGCGCTGGTCAGGGAATTCGCCGAACAAGAGATGGCCAGCATTGAAGAAACGTTGGGTGCGGAGATGTTTGCCCAATGGCCCTTTGGCCAGGCCAAGCAAGTCTTTGAAGACTTGGCTTTGACCGACGAATTTATTGAGTTTTTAACCCTGCCCCTTTACGAACTTCTTGACTGAATTACTTAAATAACTAATAACCAATCCAACCAAGGCTTCTGCCTTTACGAAAGAGAGCAACGTGAAAAAGAGTTTTAACCAACAGGTCGAAGAACTAGAAAAAGATTGGGCCGAAAACCCTCGTTGGGCTGGCGTCCAACGTGACTATTCAGCCGCCGACGTCGTGCGTTTGCGTGGGTCGTTTACTCCAGAGTGTTCTTTGGCTCAGCACGGCGCCGACCTGCTGTGGGAACGCATCAACGACATGGATTATGTTCATGCTTTGGGCGCCATGACCGGTGGCCAAGCCATTGAGTACGTCAAGGGCGGGTTGCCAGCGATCTACTTGTCGGGCTGGCAAGTAGCCGGTGACGCCAACTCTTCGGGCGAGGTTTACCCTGATCAAAGCCTGTACCCCGTGAACTCGGTACCTTTGGTGGTGGAACGCATCAACAACGCTTTGCGTCGAGCCGACCAAATTGAGTGGGCAGAAAACGGTGGCCGGGCTGACCGTGAGTGGTTGGCTCCTATCGTGGCCGATGCCGAAGCGGGCTTCGGTGGTGCTTTGAACGTTTACGAACTGATGAAAAACATGATTAAAGCTGGCGCCGCCGGCGTTCACTTCGAGGACCAATTGGCTTCCGAGAAAAAGTGTGGCCACATGGGGGGCAAAGTTTTGGTCCCTACTCAACAGCACGTACGCACTTTGACGGCTGCTCGTTTGGCTGCCGATGTGATGGGTGTGCCAACCCTTGTTTTGGCTCGCACCGATGCTTTGGCCGCCAACTTGATCACCAGCGATGTTGATGAACGGGATCGCCCCTTCTTGACCGGTGGTCGCACGGCGGAAGGTTTCTTTGAAACCGAACCAGGTATGGCAACCCCTATTTCTCGGGCCTTGGCTTACGCCCCCTATAGCGATTTGATTTGGTGCGAGACCGGTACTCCGGACCTTGACCAGGCCAAAGAGTTCGCCGACGCTGTTCATGCCGAATACCCAGATCAAATGCTGGCTTACAACTGTTCGCCTTCGTTTAACTGGAAGGCCGCTTTGGACGACGACACCATTGCCAAGTTCCAGAGGGAACTCGGCGCCATGGGTTACAAGTTCCAGTTCATTACTTTGGCCGGTTGGCACGCTCTGAACGCTTCGGCTTTCGAGTTAGCCCAGGGCTACACCGAGCGCGACATGACTGCTTATGTTGAGTTGCAGCAGCGTGAGTTTGGCCTCGAAAGCGGCGGCTACACCGCTACCCGTCACCAACGTGAAGTGGGTGCTGGTTACTTCGACGACGTGGCCACCGTTATTTCTGGTGGCAGCGCTTCTACCTTGGCTTTGGCCGGCTCTACCGAAGAAGAACAGTTTTAGCTAATGCTCGTTTTTTAGACTTGATTAGTTAACCAAGAACCCCCGGCTCCTCGCCGGGGGTTCTTTCTTTTTTTAACCTGTACACCTCAAATCATCAATTTGACGGCTCAAGTTTTGACTGGTTTACTCAGTAAATGAACACAGCCTCCACAGACTTTCGTGTGGTCATCATTGGTGCCGGCATGTCGGGCATTTTGTCAGTCATCAAACTGCGAGAAATGGGCATCACCAATCTGACGGTTTACGAAAAAGCCGAAAAACTTGGTGGCACTTGGCGAGACAACAATTACCCCGGGGTGGCTTGTGACGTGCCCTCGCACCTGTACTCCTATTCGTTTGCCCCCAACCCCGACTGGAGCCACCGCTTCTCTCCCGGGGCGGAGATTCAGGCTTACCTTGAGTCTGTAGCCGCCGACCATGAGGTAGAAAGTTCTGTTATCTACGGCGTTGAAGTTACTGAGCTAAAGCATCAAGATGGGCGTTGGCACATCACCACCGATGACGGGCGCCATGACCAAGCCGATGTAGTTATTGCCGCCACCGGGGTACTTCACCACCCGGCCTGGCCCGACATTGAGGGGCTCCAGAGTTTCGCCGGCCAACTCATGCACACCGCCCGTTGGGATTCCTCGGTGACTCTTGACGGCCTCCGGGTGGGCATTATCGGTACCGGCTCGTCGGCTATCCAAACCGTGCCCACCATTGTCGACCAGGTAGCGCACCTCACTTTGTTTCAACGCACCGCTCAATGGGTGATGCCCCAAGAGAACCCCGCCTACACCGAAGAAGAACGAGCGGGTTTTCGCAGCGACCCGTCAACAGCCGTAGCGCTGCACGATGAAATCTCTGAACTGTTCGCCAACGGGTTTTCTAACGCCGTGGTAGATGCCGACTCTGAGTTGCTGCACATGATTGAAGAAACCTGTCGACTCAACCTTGAAGAAAGCGTCACCGACCCGGTATTGCGTGAACAGTTGCGCCCCGATTACCGAGCGGCTTGCAAACGGTTAGTTATTTCTCCAAATTTTTATGAGGGAATCCAAAAACCAAATGCATCGCTGGTCACTGACAACATCGCCAAAGTGGAAGCAACCGGGGTGCGCACCGCCGATGGGCAACTTCATGAACTTGATGTATTGATTGTGGCTACTGGTTTTCAAGTAGATCGCTTTTTACGCCCCATTGACGTCATAAACCCCGAGGGGTTGCATCTTTCAGAAGCCTGGGCGAAACGGCCCAATGCGTACCTTTCGGTGGCTGTGCCGGGTTTTCCGAACCTGTTTATGCTCAATGGCCCCAACGGGCCGGTGGGTAACTTTTCGCTCATCGAGGTCGCCGAATTGCAGTTTGCTTATTTTGCCCAACTCATTGACCTGCTGCGCTCTGGTCAAGCCGAGGCACTTTCTCCTACTGTTGAGTCCACTAATGCTTTCGAAGATCGCCGGGTTGAGCAAGCTAAAAAAACCGTGTGGGCCACCGGGTGCCGCAGTTGGTACCTCGATGATCGCGGCGTACCAGCCGCTTGGCCGTGGACCTTTCAAGAGTTTCGTGAAGTCATGGCGCAACCCGACCTCACGCATTACCGCATCAACTGATTGAACTTAAAGCCTTGACCAGCGAGCGACAGAGGCCACTGTCTTGTGTCACCTTCCATTGGTGCTAAATTCTTCAGCGTTGCTCAATTTTTCAAACAACCAGACCGAGGCCTCTTTTGGCGAACAAGTACTCCTTGCCTAAATCTTTACGTTTCTTCCCGCATGGCGTGGTTTTGGCGGTTATGGCGCTTACTTCCCTGCCCC